>NZ_JBBHZM010000027.1:0-52219 GCF_049843615.1 Fictibacillus sp. Mic-4
AACATGCCTAAAGGACATAGTGGGAGTACTATATGTTGTCCAAAAAATGTTGATAATAGGCATTTTATAAAAACGTTAAAGGTGCCTTTATGAAGGAACATTGATTGAACAGAGGTTCTCCAGCTTCTATGAAAGAAGTGAAGCAAGTTTAAAGATAGGCGTAAACTTCAAACAAAAAAATTAAAAAATGACTTGTCAAAAATGCTAAGCAATGATATGATAACTCTTGTCGTGAAAAAATGACAAATTCAATTATTACATAATTGATTTGAGCCGTTAGCTCAGTCACGAGCAAATCATCACGAAAAAGCTTCGAGTTGTCTCGACACAGCTTGCAGCGAAGCAATACAAGTAGAGGAAGAGACAGGGTAACCGAGTGAGCGTCTTCCTTGAATTACTTCTTTGAGCCATTAGCTCAGTCGGTAGAGCATCTGACTTTTAATCAGAGGGTCGAAGGTTCGAGTCCTTCATGGCTCACCATTCAATGGATCCGTGGTGTAGTGGTTAACATGCCTGCCTGTCACGCAGGAGATCGCCGGTTCGATCCCGGTCGGGTCCGCCATTTACTATATTTAAACTTGAACACTTGAAATTAATATTGGCTCGATAGCTCAGTCACGAGCATTACTTCGTGAATAAGCGGCGAGTTGTCTCGACGGATCCACTTCTTTGATACTCTTGTAGAGGAAGAGACAGGTTCCGACGGACAGTTAAATCATCTTGGCTCGATAGCTCAGTCGGTAGAGCAACGAGCAACACATCATGAATAACTGCGAGTTGTCCCGACGCAGCCGGCTACAAAGCAAAAGCTAGTAGAGGAAGGGACAGAGGACTTTGTAAGGACCTTTAAATTACTAAAAAGCGCCTTTTAATATTGGCTCGATAGCTCAGTCGGTAGAGCAGAGGACTGAAAATCCTCGTGTCGGCGGTTCGATTCCGTCTCGAGCCACCATTTTACTTTTCAATACCTTCATAGTTACATTTGGCAGAGCATGCTGGATCTATCCAGTATGCTCTTTTGTATAATCTAAATCTTTGTCGAAATTGAGAGTTTTATCCATTAGGGAGAAAGGTGTTTTGTATGATAAAATAGAATTGTATTAAAATGCAATTTTATAACAATCAGACAGATAGATAAAAATAAATGTAGAGTTTCCAAAAGGGGGAAGCTTTTGTGGAAAAAAAGATATTGGTTGTCGATGATGAAAAACCGATTGCAGATATTATACAGTTCAATCTTGAAAAAGAAGGGTTCAATGTCATTTGTGCCCATGACGGGGTCGATGCCCTTGAAAAGGTCGAGAACGAGAAGCCGGATATGATCTTGCTTGATATTATGCTTCCGTTAAAAGACGGAATGGAAGTGTGCCGGGAAGTTCGCAAAAAATATGATATGCCGATCATCATGTTGACGGCAAAAGACTCTGAGATTGATAAAGTGCTCGGGCTTGAACTCGGAGCGGACGATTATGTGACGAAACCATTCAGCACGCGCGAACTGATCGCCCGGGTCAAAGCCAACTTAAGAAGACAGCAACAGGAAGTGGAACGCGAGGACGATGACAGCAACGAAATTTCGATCGGATCTCTCACCATCCACCCGGATGCCTACCTTGTTACAAAGAGGGGCGAAACGATTGAATTGACGCATCGCGAATTTGAGCTGCTTTACTATCTTGCTAAACATATCGGGCAAGTGATGACACGGGAGCACTTGCTCCAAACCGTATGGGGCTATGATTATTTCGGCGATGTGCGCACCGTTGACGTCACTGTCCGCCGTCTCCGTGAAAAAGTCGAAGACAACCCAAGCCATCCGCTATGGATCATTACAAGACGCGGCGTCGGGTATTATTTGCGAAATCCTGATCAGGAGTAGATAAATGAATAAAGTTGGATTTTTTAGATCAATACATGTCAAATTTGTATTGATCTATGTTTTGCTTATTTTAATAGCGATGCAAGTCATTAGCGTATACTTCACCCAAAGGCTCGAGCGGGATCTATATACGAATTTCAGAAATTCAACGAATTCCCGTTTAGAGCAATTGGAGTTTTTTATTGAGCAAAAAATGACAGAAGATCAAAAGGATAAAGAGGAAAGCAAAGAAACTCCGACAACGCTTGAAAAAGACATTAACCAGCTCTTAGAAGAGTTTAAAAGCGGCGTCAACAACATCCAGGTCTTGAATAAAGATGGGATCGTGATCGGAAGCAATAAAGAAAGCCTGATCGGGCAATACAGCACGAACAGTAAAATCAAGCTTGCCCTTCAAGGCACGGAAGACCCGGACGAAATGTATGATCCAAAGAACAATGAGCGGGTGTACGTGACGGCAAAACCGATCAAAATCGGCAAGGATGGCAAAACGATCGGGGCCATTTACATCGAAATGCCGATTGAAGATATTTATAAACAAATTCGAAACATCAATCAAATTTTGACGACGGGGACGGTTATCGCCTTAGTCATCACCGCCCTTCTCGGCATATTCCTTGCAAGGACAATTACCCGGCCGATGGCGGATATGCGTAAGCAGGCGCTAGTGATGGCCCGGGGCGACTTTTCGCGAAAGGTGCAAGTATATGGCGACGATGAAATTGGCCAGCTTGCGATGACATTTAATGATCTCACCACCCGCCTTCAAGATGCGACCGCCATTACCGAAGGCGAACGAAGAAAGCTAAAGTCCGTTTTAACGTATATGACCGACGGTGTTATTGCGACCGACCAGGACGGACACGTCATTCTCATGAACAACCGGGCGGAAGAAATGTTGAACGTCTCACGCCAGCATGCCCTCGGTACATCATTGGTTGATTTGCTCCGAATTAATGATCAGTACACTTGGGAAGAACTGTTTAATGAATATGAAACGATGCTGCTCGATTTAAGCACGGAAGATATGCATTATGTGCTTCGGGCTAATTTCTCGATCGTCCAGAAAGAAGGCGGACCAGCCAATGGCTTAATTACAGTGCTTCATGATGTGACCGAACAGGAACAAATTGAAAATGAACGGCGGGAATTTGTCTTTAACGTCTCGCACGAACTGAGAACACCGTTGACGACAATGAAAAGCTATCTTGAGGCGCTTGCAGATGGAGCGTGGCGGGATGAAACGATCGCACCGCGCTTTTTAGAAGTGACTCAAAATGAAACCGAGCGGATGATCAGGCTTGTCACTGATCTCTTGCAGTTGTCAAAAATGGACAGCAAGGATTACCGTTTTGATTTTATCCAGGTTGAATTGGTTCAATTTCTTAGCGACATCATTGATCGGTTTGAAATGCTCCAGCACGAACATATTCAATTCGTCCGCAACTTGCCTGAACGTAAAATTATGGTTCAAATCGACCCTGATAAAATGACCCAGGTGCTCGATAATGTCATTTCCAATGCCATTAAATATTCACCAGAAGGCGGTACGATTACGTTTGACGTGTCGCTTAAAGGACGAAAAATTAAAGTCAGCATATCCGACCAGGGGGTAGGAATTCCGAAAAACAACGTGTCGAAAATATTTGACCGTTTCTACCGTGTCGACCGGGCCCGCTCAAGGGATCTTGGCGGCACAGGATTAGGCCTTGCGATCGCCAGGGAAATTGTGCAAGTGCATGGCGGCGAAATTTGGGCTGAAAGCGAGTGGGGACAAGGAACAACCATTCATTTTACCCTGCCTTTGAAAAAAGTGAAGGAGGGTTAGAGCTATGTCAGGCTTGAATTTTTTTCATTCATTCAAAAACGTTGTAAAAAAAATCTATAAAAACAGGGAAAACATTAAATCCGTTCTCCTTACTGTGTTGATTTTACTCAGTTTGATTTTGACATGGACACTCTGGACGTATAAGCCGAATTATGGAGTTCTTGAAAATCCACGGACATTAAAACAACTCGAAGTGCCAGATGTGAAAACCGTTACTGACGTCATTCAGCCGAGCCAAATTTTAAAACATACCGGAGACAAAATTTTAGGTGTGGTCGGCAACGAGAAATTTGAACGAAAAGCGGTCAGCCAATTAAAAAACACACGGTTTTATGATCCGCAAATTAAGACGTTTGACCCGGATGATACTAGAGATTTTAAAAACGGCGAATACATCGAGATGGTATTCCCGGCAAATATGCCGCCTGATGTGTACAGCCAAATTTTTAATTTATCCGGAAATGGCAATTATTCGTTGGATGATGTGGACAGAGTTTATTTTTATACGACCAAAACGAATGAAATCAGGGCATGGCTCGTCTCTTATCCGAAAAAGCAAAAGATTGTTGCCCGAACGAGTTTTGCCTACGAAGATTTTAAAAAGGCAATGAATGAGGCACATCTTGTACCCTTTACAAAGTTCGATGATGCCAGGCTGAACAATAAAAATGAAGAAGTAATTAACCGGCGCTTTTATTTTCCCACTGAACATGTTACGTTCGCGTCGTATAGCTTTTATACACCGCCGGTTAAAGATGAAACGATCGAAAGGTATAAAAAAGCGCTGTTTAAAGATCAAATGTCAATTAAAAGCTCAAGCCGGAATTCGCGTGAATATTACACCGATGATAAATCAGAGATGGACATTTTCAACAATCGCTTAACCTATACGAATTTTGCTTTAGATACAGGCGAAGGCGATGTAAACGTAATGGATCATAAAAGCGTCCTGTTTGACAGCGTCAATTTCGTCAATACCCATGCGGGATGGGGCGGTTCTTATTTTCTTTCGAGCTTATCGGACAATGAAGCGACTTTCCATTTGGAGATGAAAGGTCTTCCTGTTCTCAGCCCGGAAATGGAATTGCGCCTGTCGCGGGAAAATAATGAAATTAATAAATACAGCCGGTCGTTGCTGAAGATGACGGAGCTTGTGAATAAAAGTAAAAAAGGCCAATCGATCGAGTCAGCAAAAGAAGTTATTTCCCGGCTAAAAAACGAATACGATTTAACGCTCGTAGAAGATGTAAGGATTGGATATGAAATGAGCCAGGTAAATGGACAAGTTTGCACGCTTGAGCCAAAATGGTTTATACGCGAGGGCGATGAGTGGCAGCCTTTGTTTGTGAAAGATGAGTAGCCGGGAGGAGATGTATAAGTGGATTGGAAACGAACGAAAACGATTTTTATCCTTACCTTTCTTGTCCTCAACCTCTTTCTTGGCTATCAGCTTTATATGAAAGTGAACAAAAATAAGCTTCAAAACCTTGTAGAACAACCGCTAGAAAAGAAATTGGCGGACAAGCATATTTCGTACAAAGGGACAATTCCTGCATACGATCAAAAAGAGACATTGATCAGCGGCCAGCGCTATACGTTCACAACGGATGAAGTGAAGGAGCTCAAGGCGAAAGATATTCTTGTAGACGATACGGATGAAGGCAATACCCTCGTCTTTGAATTAAAGAAGCCACTGGGGCTTGCGAAAAGTAATGAGAAGAAAATAGATGAACTAGAAAGCTTTATAAAAGATCATAGTTCAAGAGGCGACGAATACGAGTTTTTTAAATTTGATAAAGAAGACAATGTCGTATGGTTCTCACAAATGTACCAGGACAAGCAAATTTTTGTCGATACAAATCCTATGGTTGGAACAAACGCTGTGGCGGAAAAGAACACGGCTGAGCAACCAAGTGGTACAATAAAATGTGAGCTAGATGAGAAAGGAAATCTCATTCGCTTTACCCAGACGTACATTAGTGTGATGAGACAGGGCGCGCCCCAGGAAATCATTTCACCGAAAAAGGCACTCGGCCGGCTCCTTAATACGAATCATTTAGTAAAAGGAGACTCCATTCAGCATATCGTCCTCGGGTATTATAGCCTTGCCAACGTGGAAGATGTGCAGGTATATGCCCCGACATGGTCGATTGAAACGGAAGATGCCCATTATTTAGTGAATGCGATTGATAGCTCGGTACAGAAGTTAGAGGGAAAACAATAGAGAGGGATGTAATCATGGCTTTGCAGTTTAGCGTGCTTGCGAGCGGAAGCACGGGGAACGCGATTTATGTAGAATCGGAAAATACCCGCCTGTTAGTCGATGTCGGTCTAAGTGCGAAACAAATGAATCTATTATTCGAAAAGGCGGGCTGCGGCGGGTTGGATCAGCTTGACGGGATCTTAATCACCCATGAGCATAGCGACCATATTAAAGGTCTCGGCGTCGTTGCCCGCAAATATAAACTCCCGATTTATGCAAACGCCAAAACGTGGAAAGCAATGGACGGGTTAATTGGTGAAGTCGCATCTGAACAAAAATTCGAATTCGAAATGGATTCGGTAAAAACATTCGGGGACATCGATGTCGAGTCATTCGGTGTTTCTCACGATGCGGCTGAGCCGATGTTTTATATTTTTCACCACGAAGGAAAAAAGCTGACGTTAATGACAGACACGGGTTATGTCAGCGACCGGATGAAAGGCTCCATTAAGGGGAGTGACGCGTTTGTGATTGAAGCCAATCACGATATCAACATGTTGATGATGGGACGGTATCCGTGGAACATTAAACGCCGGATTTTGAGCGATCATGGCCATATATCGAATGAAGATTGTGGACATGCACTTTGCGACGTGATCGGCGACCGAACGAAACGGATCTATTTAGCCCATCTGAGCAAAGACAACAACATGAAGGATATTGCCCACCTTTCCGTAAAACAAACGCTGGAGAGTAAAGGGTTCGTAATTGGCGAAGAGCTTCAGTTATATCATACCGATGCAAGCGTACCGACAGAGCTTGTAAAACTTTAATACTTAACTTTAAAAAGCCTTGGAGAATAAGCCCTTCTCTTCGGCTTTTTAGTTTAATCTCCCCCAATTAGGGAATAACAATAGATGTGGAAATATGTAAAAAAACACCCATATTTTAAGCGTTGGAAATGATTTTTATTATAATGGTGACACAAGGATAAATCGCATATTTTTCAGAAAGGGGTACAATATATGGGCTATTATGATGGATATGAACCAGGCCCTGATGACCAACGGGGCAGAGGAAGAAGGAAAAGCGTGTTTTTCCCGGCATTGGCCGGTGCCATTGTCGGTGCTTTAATTATGTTAATCTGCTTGCCGATCCTGAGCAATGCCGGGCTTTTGCCGGATTATTTCAACAACCAGGAAACGGATCAGGCGGCGGTTGATAAAGGGCCGACAAAATCCGTTAATGTTAATGTCACAAGCAATGTGACCGATGCAGTCGCAAAAGCGCAGGATGCTGTAGTCGAAGTAACAAACATCCAGAAAGGCAACTTCTGGGATCAAGAAAATAAACAAGTTGGCATTGGTTCAGGCGTCATTTATAAAAAAGCGGGCGGCAAAGCTTACATCGTCACGAACAATCACGTGGTCGAAGATGCAAATCAGCTTGAGGTCACGTTAAGCAATAAAAAGAAAGTGCCTGCAAAACTTCTTGGCGCGGATGTTTGGACAGACCTGGCCGTTATTGAAATTAACGGGAAATATGTAGATAAGGTTGCCCAATTCGGCAGCTCGAAAAACTTGAAGCCAGGCGAGCCGGCTATTGCGATCGGCAACCCGCTTGGACGATTTACCGGTTCCGTAACTGAGGGCGTCGTTTCAAGCGTAGACCGGACGATTCCTGTTGATATTAATGATGACAACCAGCCGGACTGGCAGGCGGAAGTCATTCAAACCGATGCTTCCATTAACCCGGGCAACAGCGGCGGTGCGCTATTAAATATCGCTGGACAAGTGATCGGCATTAACTCAAGCAAATGGACAGGTGAAGCGGTTGAAGGAATTGGCTTTGCGATTCCATCCGATTTAGCCCGACCAATTATTGCGGATCTCGAGCAATTCGGTGAAGTGAAACGTCCATTCCTTGGCGTAACATCTGTTGACCTGTCACAAATCAGCGACTACCATCGCCACCAAACATTGAAGCTTTCCGATAAAGTAACGGACGGCGTTGTCGTGACAAGCGTGGAAGGGCCGGCGAAAGAGGCAGGATTGAAGGAACTTGACGTCATTACCGAGCTGAATGGCGAGAAAATCAAATCGCAAATTGAACTTCGCCAGTTCTTATACAACAAAGCACATATTGGTGATAAGATTAAAGTGACTTACTATCGTGCCGGACATAAAGAAACAACAACCGTAAAACTTGGAAAACAGCAACCACAATTATCATAGGAAAACAGGAGGGGGAACCTTCCTGTTTTTTTGATCTTTAAGGTCATAGCTCGGCAACGATTGAAATTTAGAATATAATAAAACGTAGAATAGAAATTGTGGATAAGTGAGGGAATTGAATTTTGATTAAATTTTGTTGTCATACACATGTGGATATTGCAATGGAAGAAATTATTGATGAATGTGAAGTCGCTCCTGTTGTAGAGTTATTAACAGAAAACGATAAGTTATCAACAAGCTGTTCATATTGCGAAGAAACACCCGTATATAAAGTATCGAACGAATGATCCGCCACAAAATGTGGACAGTGTCTGTGTATATGTGGATAAGTGTTGTGAATAAGTTGTTTGTAAAGGAGTCATCCACCTGTGAATATCTTAATTGTCTCGGTTGGAAAACTGAAAGAAAAATATTTAAAGATGGGAATTGACGAATATTTAAAGCGGCTCGGGCCGTATGCGAAAGTGGAAGTCATTGAAGTAGCCGACGAAAAGGCGCCGGAAAACTTAAGCGAACAAGAAATGGAGCAAGTAAAGCAAGCGGAAGGCGATAAGATCCTGGCGAAGATCCCGCAAGACGCGCACGTCATCGCCATGGCGATCGAAGGAAAGATGAAATCATCCGAAGAACTCGCCCGCGGCCTCGACCAGCTCGCCACCTACGGCAAAAGCAAGGTTGCGTTTGTGATTGGGGGTTCTCTCGGCCTGAGCAGCCACGTCATGAAACGAGCAAACGAAAAGCTTTCCTTCGGAAAGATTACATATCCCCACCAGTTGATGAAACTCGTGTTGGTCGAGCAGATTTACCGGGCGTTTCGGATTATGAGGGGGGAACCGTATCATAAGTGAATGGGGTTTTTTCTTTAGCAAAAATAGTCGAAAAGAGTATCTTCAAAAGTAGGAATTCTTTTTCCATAATTTTAACTGAATAAATTAGGTTGACATGCTATCACTAATAAGTGAAATATAATCACCCTTAACAATACTTAATAATGGGAAGTTTTTATTTTTATAATTCTTGTAAGAAATAGATCTATTCTTTTAATGAAACTTATTAAATATGTGATTTTTTATTAAGTGTCATGTTAAATTTGTATAAAAGATTTTGAAATGGTGTACTAACCTATGAAAGGAGTGTATTCCATGATTAAACCTAATTGGAACATTTTTAAAGCAAAGTTTAGTGAGAACCCACAGAATAACTTTGAATGGCTATGTTACCTTTTATTTTGCGTAGAGTTTGGAAAAGAGTTTGGTATTTTTAGGTATAAAAATCAATCTGGGATTGAGACCAATCCAGTTTATGTAGATAAAGAAGTTATAGGATGGCAAGCAAAGTTTTATGAAACAACTTTGTCGGATCATAAAGGTGATTTAATAATTACCTTAATAAAAAGCAAAAGAGACTATTCAGATTTAACAAAAATTATTTTCTATACAAATCAAGAATGGGGGCAAAGTCATAATCCTGATAATCCTGGACAAAACGATCCCCAAGCAAAAGTTGATATTGAAAGTAAGGCTAAGGAGCTTGGTCTCCAAATTGAATGGAGGACAGCAAGTTTCTTTGAGTCACCGTTTGTTACCATAAAAAATGAGTTAATTGTTCAACATTTCTTTAGTTTTGAAAAGAGTATTGTTCAACTCTTATCGGAAAAACAATCCCATGCCGAGTCTATTTTAGAGGATATTCAAACATCTATAAACTTCCATGGGAAGAAAATAGAAATAAATAGAAACGCTCTTCTTGAAAGGATTATTAGTGAAATCGAAAATGAACAAGTTTTGATGGTAACTGGTGCAGGTGGAGTTGGAAAAACGGCAGTTATCAAAAGGCTATACGAAGATCAAAAGACAAATACCCCTTTTTATATTTTTAAGGCGAGTGAGTTCGAAATAAATAATGTAAATAATTTGTTCGGCGTTTATAGTTTTCAGGATTTTATTGAAGCTCATAACGAGGAAGAGAAAAAGTTAGTCGTAATTGATTCAGCTGAAAAGTTGTTAGATTTAGAAAACACAGACCCATTCAAAGAATTTGTCTTTGTTTTAATAAAAAATAAATGGAAAATTATATTTACAGCCAGAAGTAATTATTTGTCCGATTTGGACATGCAGTTTATTGACCAGTACCAAGTTAAACCTATCAAATTTTATATTGAAACCCTGAGCGTGGAAGAACTGATAGGCTGCTCTCAAGCTTATAATTTTAACTTGCCAACCGACACGAAGCTGTTGGAGTTACTCAGAAACCCTTTTTATTTAAACGAATTTTTAAGATTTTATAATAATGACGAAGTAATTGATTATCAAAATTTTAAAGAGAAACTATGGAATAGGTTAATAAAAAAATCCAAGCCAATCAGAGAGCAATGTTTTATAGAGTTTGCTTTTCAAAGAGCAAGTGAAGGTCAATTTTTTATTTCTCCTAATTTTAATGAATGGACCATTATTAATTCCTTGGTGCAGGATGGTATCCTAGGATATGAAACAGCAGGATACTTTATTACCCATGATATTTACGAAGAGTGGGCTTTGGAAAAAAAAATCGAATCTGAATTTATCAGGCAAGAAAATTACCATGATTTCTTCAAGAAAATTGGGGAATCTCTGCCTATACGGCGAAGTTTCAGAAAATGGGTGTCTGATAAGCTCTTAACTGAAGATGATTCCATTAAGAATTTTATAGAAGAAGTAATTGAAGATGAAAACATTCCTTATTTTTGGAAAGATGAAGTTTTGGTATCAGTGTTACTGTCAGCTTATTCGGATCACTTTATTAATTTATTTGAGGAAAAGTTACTTGAGAATAATCAAGAATTATTAAAAAGAGTAACATTTTTATTAAGAATAGCGTGTAAAGAAGTTGATGAAGATTTTTTAAAAGAAGTAGGATTGGATAAGTATTCCATATCTTATATGCAGTACATATTTACCAAACCAAAAGGAAAATGATGGAAAAGTATAATTAAACTAATTTACAAATCTAAAGACGAATTTACGCTAGAAAAACTTAACTTTATTTTACCAATAATAAATGAATGGAATAATAAATTTAAAAATGGAGAAACGACAAAGTTATCAGCTTTAATTGCCTTAAAATATTATCAAGAAATTGTTAAGGAAGACATTTACCTTTCAGAAGGAGAAGATATCGAGGAGAAACTTATTCAAACAATTTTATATGGAGCTGCAGAAATAAAGGAGGAACTTTCTGCAATTTTTGATGAAGTAATTAAAAATAAGTGGAGGAATTATAGAGATCCTTATTATAAGTTAGTAAATGCTATCTTATCGAAAGTAGGAGAAAATCAGATGGTTCTTAAGTCTCTTCCTAATTATGTATTAAGACTAGCAGATTTATACTGGTTTAATCCTCAGGAAAAACGTCACCCATTTCATTATAGTGTTGGCGTCGAAGATGATTTCTGTATAGACGAGAATCATGGGGATTATTATCCTCCAAGTGCATTTCAAACACCCATTTATTGGTTGCTCCAATATTCACTTAAAGAAACCGTTGATTTCTTACTTAGATTTATAAATAAAACAGTTGAATGCTATGTAAAATCGGATTTAGATAAATCGGAAGTTAAAGAAGTAGAAGTTGTTACCGACTCCCATGTAGTAAAACAATATATAAGTAACAGACTTTGGAACACATATAGGGGCACCCAGGTTTCACCTAATGTTTTTCAATCTCTTCATATGGCGTTAGAAAGGTTCCTTCTTGAAACAGCAATAAATACTAACTCTAAAATACTTGAAAGTAATCTTCTATATTTAATCAAAAACTCAAATTCTACTTCGGTAACAGCAATAGTGGTAAGTGTAGTTTTAGCCCACCCCGAAAAAACTTTTAATGTTGCCAAGGTTTTATTTAAAACAAAAGAATTCTTTCTTTATGACACTAGCAGAATGATACTGGATCACTCAGCAAAAAGTCAGTTCTTGATTGGAGCTGGATTGATAACTGAAAATAAAATTCATGAAGAAGAAAGAATTAAGTCGTGTGATGATAGCCATAGAAAAAAATCACTTGAGCATCTGGCTCTAATGTATCAATTTTTTAAGGGTGAAGGTGTAACTGATGAGGAAGTAGAAGACAGGCAAAAGTTTATTTGGGCAATTTTTGATCAGTATTATAAGGAATTTACAGACCCCCCCAGGGATGACGATAATACTTGGAGACTTTTCCTTGCTCGAATGGATAGGAGAAAAATGAATCCTACTTTTGAAGTAGTGGATGAAGGATTGCAAATAAATTTCAATCCTGAGATCGATCAAAGCTTAAAGGAGTTTAGTGACAAATCTCACCAGGAAGTTTCTGAAGCATTGAAATATACATCATTAAAACTGTGGGCTGACTATAAAGTTAAAAATGATGAGAGGTACAAAGAATTTACTCAATATGAAGAGAACCCAAAACAGGCATTAAAGGAAGTTATGGAAATTCTTGAAAACTTAAAAAAGAATGATGTTGAATTTCACCTTTTCAATAAGGCGATCCCTGCTCATGTTTGCACTGTTTTAGTACGGGATTATTTTGAGGAACTTTCAAAATCTGATAAAGAACTTTGTAAAGAGGTAATATTGACATTTGCTTCCTCCTCTTTCAGGCCGAATTATTTATATCAGATATGGGATGGTGTTGAATCAACAATTTCTGTACTGCCTATTTTATTAAAGAAGTTTCCTGAAGAAAAAGAATATATAAAAGTCATCCTGTTGTTAACTTTGTTCGATTCTCATCCAATAGGAATGTATGCCGAATTTTCAGATTACTCAGCGAATACCATACTTAATAATTTATGGAGCATTAGTTTTGCTGATGCACAATCTCTACTCATTGGATTTTTATATTTGAAACCGAAGTATGAAGCAATGCGAGAGATATTGAGACAACAAAATTATAAACAAAATAAATACAAACTGTATGAGAATGAGTTAATTGAAAAATTTGTAGGGGAGTATGAAAAAGATATAGAAAAGGTTATATCGAATTCGATAACTTTAGATGACATAAAAGATCTAAAATATTTAAATTTAAGCATCTTAAGAACAGCGTTTCAATTGATTCCCCTAAAGAGCTTTGATGAGTCCCATAAAATAATTACTCAATCCATCATATCTGTTTTTGCAGAGAAATTGTTATCTGATGATAAAGAGGAAAAAATTGATTATCAAGTGAGCCATGGTTTCTTGAGGAAACTATCCAGGATTGTTCTAGCTTCCCAAAAGGATAAGGTTCCTGTGTTTTTATACCCATTTATTGAAGGTTTTAATAACACTGATTCTATGGCATATTTATTTCAAGAATTCATCATTGCCGAAGATAAGCTAAAAACTTATGAAAACTTTTGGTTAGTATGGGACTTGTTTTATGATAAAGTCGCTGAGTTATGTAAGGGTGAAAGTTACGGTTATTATAATCAAAAAATAATCAAGAGTTATCTCTTTGCTGAGACACCTTGGAATGAAAATGTTTCTGAATGGCATGCATTTAAAGATAATAATATAAGGTTTTTAAGTAAAGTTGCAAAAAATATGGGAGAATCTCCAACCGTTTTATATTCAATAGCAAAATTACTAAATGGAATTGGGCAAAAGTATCTTAATAATGGGATCTCTTGGATTACAAAGATCTTGATTGAATACGAAAATATATGGACAAAGCATTTAGAGGTCAATACTATTTATCATTTAGAAAACTTGGTGAAAAGTTATATTTATAAGAATCGTGAAAAGATAAGAAAAGAAACAAAATTAAAACAAGAAGTTCTCGTTATATTGGACTTTTTAGTTGAGAAAGGATCAGCTGCTGGATATATGTTAAGAGAGAACGTTTTATAATAACTCTTAGCATTTGAATATTAATTTTTAGAAAGGGATTGAAATTTCTGTAAGTCTCTAATGGTAATAGCACCATCTTGATTTAGTAGAGAGGTGCTGTTTTATAATTTGGGTCATTAAATGAACATTTGTTGCATAAACTATTGTTTAACTGTTGGCCTTATAATGGTTGATTGTTACTTCAATCTAATAAGATTATTTTATATAAAATAGTAAAACCTCATTAGACATTTCACGGTGAACCGTATCATAATTAAATGAGGTTTTTTTTACCAAACTAAACCCTTTAATTAAAAACTATCTATCTTAATGGTTAGGGGTAATGAAAACATCATTTGCAAATGTTTAAATGTTGTTTCAAAAAGATGCTTAAGGAATTAAATTTCCCAAAGGCGGTCAATAATTTAAGCCATGTAGTTTTATCACTACATGGCTTTTTTAAAATCATTACCTTTAGATTGGGACGGCGAGCCTTGTCATAAGTAGGTGGGGTTAATAAAAAATATAATTTAAAATAACACCCTTATATCACATACAAATGCATTACAAGGGTGTTGTACGTTGTATTAATTTTTTAAATTTATTTAAAAACAACTTGTTTAGAGTTTAATAAGTTTACTAAAGAATTTAGAACTTCTTGTTCAGATTTCTCTAAGGCGCATTTAAATGAAAGATTTTTTACAAACTCTCGAATACTTTTTGAAGAATTTGATCGTTCATCATTAGTAATATAATTTAAATTTTCTTTGAAAGATAAAGCTCTATAAACCGTATTCAATGCTTCAATATTTTTTGGTGGATCCTGGTAATTATTTATCAAAGCAATTTTGGTAGTAATTGTTGCTAGGGTATACCAAACGTGCATGTATGAATAATTTGATTCATAATTATTAGGAAAAGTGTTTTCTATCTTTCTTAAAGCTACTTGAGCATAGTCTTTAGCTTTATTTAGTTCTGTAATATTATTTAACCAAGACAAACTTTTAGCTCTTTGATGAGGAAAATGGTAGTTATCTGCAAGAATATCTTCCAAATTCGAATAAATTTTTTGTATCAATTGAAGAGAACCTTTGTTTGTTTTTGGAAAAATATCATTAATATCATCAAATTTAATAAATTTTCCTATCTCTTCCCGGGCTTTCTTTGGGTATGGTCGATAATGATATATTATTAGCTCCACAATTCTTTTGTAGGATTTTGCTATTAAATCTTGATTATTCCTATCCAATGCAAATTTCCCTAAATTGTGTAGAATCCATATTCTGGAGTTGCAAATCAGCTTTATACCAGCATGATCATCTTTATTTTTTTCTAGTTTTAATGTCTGATAAAAATGTGCAACTGGTGATATATCTTCAATAAATGAATGCACTATTTTATCTAATCGGTATTTTTCAATTTCTGCATAACTTAAACGGTATCTTGTAGCCAGCAATATTAACAAAATTAATTTTGCTTCATCAACATCCATTTTTTCAATATTTTTCAACATGATAGTTACATTCTGACTGGTTAATATTTCATATACATTATCTAATAAAGTTGGGGTATATGTCTTAATCTGGTTCTTACGTTTATTAAATTTCATATTTTTGTGAAGTTTAAATTCAGGAATTACACACGAGATTAATTTTTCATTAATCCTTTTAGTTTCTTCTAAAGTTAATGTGTTACTAATTGTATTAACTCTTATATATTCCTTGAAATATTGATCATTAATTAAAAGTTCGATTTGATATAAAAATTCATCAGATGAATCAACAGCTATTACAAATCTAATATTTTTATTAATTAAGTTTTCAACATTAGACTTTAATATTTTCCAACATTCAAAATCGATTACACCTGTATCCAAAAATACAGTTATATTTTTTTCATTTAATAGTGACTTTAAAAATGCTGTATTAATTCTATTTCCGGAAGAAATAAAGATAATATTATTATTGTGATGCATCTCTGCTAAACTTAGTAATGCACTAGTTTTCCCAGAGTATCTGTGTCCCTGGATTATTATCAGGTTTTTGGAAAAGAAGTTTTTTTGGAGATTTTCTTCAGTATTAAACAAATCTCTATTAATTAAAAAGTAAGGCAAATGAATTTCTTTATTTTCAATATTATTAAAGTACTGGTTTGAGTTAATAAAGAATTGAAGATTTTTTTCTTTATTTTGATGTCCTTTATCAGTCCTAATAAATTTAGGATTCATAAATAAACTCATCTCATCGCTAGAATGTTTTGTTGATTCATTATCCATTTTTTGTAACAATGAATAAAAATCATTGTAATCGGATACTTTAATTATTGTATCTACACCAAACTTTTTTAATTTTTGAATTTTTATTTTAGAATTTTCTATTTCTGAAGAAGTAACATAATATGTATTTTTTAAATCTGTGTTATAGTTACCACTTTTTAAATTTAATTGATACAGGATATCTAATTCGTCATCTAAACTACATCCTAAATAAAGTACACAGTTAGATTTAATATCACTTATAAGTCTACTCAATAACTCCCTATTTTCTTGTAAACTCTGTAAATATGAACTTGTAGATAATATACATTTTTGATTATGTTTTATATATTCTCTAGCGTCTCCATGTAGCTTATATAGGTGAGTTTTTTCTGCTTTATTCTCTTCGTAAAACTCCGAAATTTCTTTAAATGGATGAATAACTTCTATATTTTTATGATTATTTTCAATAGCATCGTCTATATTTAATGTATATATATGTGACCAATTAAGGTTAATGAATTGCCGCTGATATTGACTTAGAACTACATCAGTAAAATAATCATTAAGATATTTTTTAATTTCCCTATCTTCGCAATTTTCAAAATAGGTTTCTGATAACTCTCTAAAATTATAATTTTGAATCAAATTGAAATCTGATTCATTTAAAGTTACCTTCAAGGAATTTTTCATATGGTTAATCATTTCTTTTGCGTTAGGTACTTTTCCTACTTTAGCCTGAGACCCTCTAGAAAAACCTGCACCTAATATTGGGATTAAGGAATTTTTTTTATGGTATTTAATTAGTTCTTCATATAAATCACTATCATGGATATTTAGTACTCTCATATTGCCACTCCTCAATAAAAGGTTTTTCATAATTATACCATCTGTTCATGGTCTTGGTAATCTAAAAATTGAAAACCTCATTTACTACCCCCGAAAAATTGACCGAAATGGCCAATTGGCTGCTTTTTCTCGGTAAGGATATCAAGGTCAGGGAATTGCCAAACGAAGTCTTAGAAGCTTTGCAAGAGAGATTATGCTTATTCAGTCCATAAGCAATGCCGGTTAAAATCCAAAACATGTTGAGCCTGATTTAATTTCCGGGCACTTATTTCTCTACATGGCCGCATTTATTCGTCCAATCGCGGCACTTATTCGTCTAAAAAGCCTTTTTATTCGTCTAAGTGACCAATTTATTCGTCAAAATCAACCACTTATTCGTCGATTTGGACCGTTTATTCGTCTGGTTCCTCCCCAAAAAAACATCACCCCTCAGCTTCGAGCCAATTATAGTTGAATGGCCAGAGCGAAGACAGTTCGCGTCTCCTTTCGCGTCGTCTTTCCACTCTGAATAGGCCGTATAACGTGCCGTAAAAGTATTGGACAAAGGTTGTCTTGATTTTCTTTCGCTTATATTGCCAGACGGTTGTTTTAAAGGCTTTGATTACTGTAGCTACCATGAGTTCAAGCGGCGAGTTAAACTCAAATTGGTGATAGGCGAGCCTTGCTTTTTTCCAGAAAGTATAGATGTTCGTCGCTTCCGGGAAAAAGGGTTTCACGCAATTCACAAACGCTTCCGGAATATAGTCAGGCAAGTACGTCTCATCAAGCTCCGTCAAAGATGGCGCCTTCTCCTTACGTATGTATTCGTTTTTTATAGTTTTTATTGAATTAGTTTCTAAAAAAGAAGTAGTTTCCGGCTCCGATTTTGCCTCTGTTTCGCTTATAGGACATGGGATTTCGGGAGTTGGCCGATCCTTCATGTTCTCCTCAAGCGGTGCGTCATAGCGATGGAAAACAAAAACATTATGGGCATACCCGCCCTTTTGACGGAGCGCATGATGAACAGATAAAATGCCTAATTTTTTCGCTTTGCGGAGCATACGTTCGAAAGTGGAGCGGGAAATGCCGCCTTTTTCTTTATGGGATGCGGAAACAAGCGTGCCAATTTTCGCATTGCACACGCCAATCACTTTTACGCTATACTTTGTCAGCTGATGAAACGCGATCAACTCGCTTTTTGAAAACGCCGTTCGATGGTCATCAAGAAACCGCCAAATATGCTCGTTAAATTCCTTCACCGTTTTAAACTCGCTTAATAGTTGATATTTTTCAATGTATCCGGACTTCATCGCCATCTTCCTCCCTATATAATTTCTCAACCTATAAATAAAGTTTTAGGAAGAAAAAGAGGCATCGTTCGATAGATTCTTGTAGACGTACTTCCAACTATTTACTGGCCTTTGAATCGCTGAAAAACTATCAAAGTATTTAAATTTGTAAATATTAGTGATACACTAGAATTAGGGTAATTGATACAGAAAAGGTGTATGACTAGTTGAGCCCTGTCTTGCTGTTAGACTTAAGCAGGAGCGCCTACATCCTTTCTGCAAATCTAAAGGTAGAAGGACGGACGGTAAACATGAGTAACAGACAAACTGAAACAGACGTTATCTTAATTGGTGCCGGAGTCATGAGCGCGACTTTGGGATCATTATTGAAAGAGTTAGCACCAGAGTGGGAAATCAAAGTATTTGAGAAACTCGCAAACCCGGGAGAAGAAAGCTCTAACGAATGGAATAATGCGGGTACGGGTCATGCTGCACTATGCGAACTTAACTACACCGTCGAAAAGCCGGACGGATCTATAGACGTTAGCAAAGCGATAAAAATCAATGAACAGTTTCAGCTTTCAAGACAGTTTTGGTCTTATCTTGTAAATAGCAATCTTATAAAGAGCCCGCAGGACTTTATTATGCCATTGCCTCATTTAAGTTTAGTGCAAGGGGAAAAAAATGTAGAGTTTTTGAAAAAACGATTTGAAGCGCTTTCGCAAAATCCACTGTTTCAAGGAATGGAATTTTCCAATGATCCGAAAAAATTAAAGGAATGGATTCCGCTCATTATGGAAGGACGCACATCCAATGAACCGATTGCAGCAACAAAAATCGATTCTGGAACGGACGTCAACTTCGGCGCTTTAACACGCATGTTATTTGACCATTTAAAAAATCAAAACGTTGAAATCAACTACAACTATCAAGTGAAAGATATTAAGCGCACGAGCGGTGGATTATGGGAAGTAAAAGTGCAAAACGCTAACGGCCATCTCGAATACCATACTGCAAAATTCGTCTTTATTGGTGCCGGTGGCGGCAGCCTGCCGTTACTTCAAAAAACGGGTATTCCTGAAAGCAAGCATATTGGAGGATTCCCGGTTAGCGGACTATTTTTAGTATGTAACAATGAAGAGGTTGTTAACCAGCATCATGCAAAAGTATACGGCAAAGCTGCAGTCGGGGCTCCGCCAATGTCTGTTCCGCATCTTGACACAAGATACATTGATAATAAAAAATCATTGTTATTTGGGCCGTTTGCCGGCTTCTCGCCAAAGTTCTTAAAAACGGGTTCAAACATGGATTTATTAAGTTCTGTAAAGCCAAGTAATGTCCTTACGATGTTAGCGGCTGGTGTGAAAAATATCCCATTAACAAAATACTTGATCCAGCAGCTGATGTTATCGAAAGAACAACGCATTGAGGAATTAAGGGAATTTGTTCCGAATGCTAAAAGCGAAGATTGGGATATTGTCGTAGCAGGCCAACGTGTACAAGTTATTAAAGATACAGAAGCAGGAAAAGGCACGCTCCAATTTGGCACGGAAGTCATTACCGGGGCGAATGGCACAATTGCTGCATTGCTCGGCGCTTCTCCGGGTGCTTCTACGGCTGTTCACGTCATGCTTGAAGTCATCGAAAAATGCTTCCCGCAACATATGAAAGAGTGGGAATCAAAAATTAAAGAAATGATACCTTCTTACGGCGTTCGACTTGCGGAAAATCCAGAGCTTTTCCGTGAAATTCATGCTTCCACAGCGAAGACGCTCGGCCTGAACGAAACCTTGCCGGTAGAAACAGAACACGATGCACGTGTAACGGCGAACTTTTAATGTTGCCTTTTGTAAAAATAGATCGATCGTATAACTCCATGTGTAAACATGGGGTTTTTTTTCACAAAAAAGCCGGAAAGGGGGATTGCCTCTTTCCGGGTTAAAATGCCTTTTTACTTTGAACGTTTTGGACGGGTTTGCTGATAAGGAAATGTTTTTTATAAACGTCGTTTTTACGGGTTTTAGCTGTTGATTGAATATAGGTTTTATGGACATAGGGTGAAGTCATGGCAGAAAGCAGTGCCCCATAGTTCATGGAGAAGCGCACTTCATCTCCCGGCTTGAGGACGGTGCTCTTTGTATCGACGATGATATGGTCGCTGCTTGATCCGAGAACCTCAAATGGAAGATCGGGGGTAAGTCCCGAGACCAGTACGTCTTGCCGCCCCGCACCAAGGATGGCCCTTCTCCGATTTCCACACTCTTTAAAGGAAACGAGTTCACCAAATGCATTTCTTCCAACATTACCGGCAGGAACGGATGGTTTCATTTTCGATTCAATCACTTCTGCAATAAAATGAAATGCATCAAGATGTAAAGAAGGAATGGCATCGCCCTCTGTCGTCTCACGGCCTAAAAAAATCGATTCTCCCAGTCGGATATGATTAACGGCTCCTCTGTTTTTCGTTTTTATGAGCCAATTGTAGTTGGCGGAATTGCCTCCCGAAACATAGGGAAGATTGAGGGAGAACTGCTCCTTTATTCTTTGAACGAAGCGGGAAAATTGGTTCATTTTTTGTTCCGTCGGTACAGCTCCTGCAAAACAGGCAAAATTAGTGCCGATTCCGACAATTTCAACACCGGAATAGTTGAGCACTTCACGGATGAAGTCAGGAGCATCTTTTAAAAGAACGCCTTCCCGCAAATCGCCCATTTCGACCATGATGATCATTTTGTGCCGTTTCCCTTGTCTCACTGCTTCTGCCGACAGCGCCCGAATGACATCAATTTCCGTATTCATGCTAATATCAGCGTATTGGACGACGTTTTCAATTTCGCTCATAAGAGGTGTGCGCAGTAATAGCAAGGTGGCGTTTAAATCAGCTTTTTTCAATTTTTCGAGGTTGGTAATTTTTGAATCAGCAAGACTCGCCAGCCCGCTTTCAACTAAAGCCTTCGCTATTTTACAGTCGGCAGCTACCCCTTTTACAACCCCGGTAATTTCGATTCCTTTCTTCCCATATATCGTTTTTAACATTTTTGCATTATGCTTTATTTTTTCAAGGTTGATTTCAACTCTCGGAGACCGAACCATCAGGATACAACTGCCTTCTTTAAGGAAGGGAAGAAATCGATGATCGATTCAATCACTTTTTCACTGCCTGTTTTTAAGACGTCGGTGACCGGGAGACGGTATGTTTTCTCATATTCATTGATCGTCGCTATGACCTCTTCGTCTGTCATATTTTCATGGTTAAGTGTAATCGCGATGACCTTTGTATTTCCATAATGTTCAATCAGGCTAATTTCATCCTTCACGTCTGGCATTTGGACAAAAGGAAAATCCCCTAAAACTTTTCTTTTCGGAGGATGCTGCAGGATAACGGCGTGTGGCCTTGCCCCTTTTAAAATAGCACACGAGCTGGCATACGCCGGATGGCTTAGCGCGCCTTGCCCTTCCACAATAATAATGTCAGGCTGCTCGGTGTTGTTGGCCCGGAGGATTTCCCGCTCCAGCTCGCCAATCAAATATTGCAAAGGAAAAGCGTCCATCGCAAATCCGTAGGAAGCCCCTTGAATGAGCCCCGTTTGGCCGGTTGCGATGAAAGCTGTTTTGTATCCTCTGTCTATGAGCCCTTTTTCAAGAACTTTTGCCGTTGTCCGTTTGCCGCAAGCTCCATCTGTCCCCAGTACAGTAATAATAGGCGTTGTAATGTTTAAAATTTCTCCAGTAAAGAGAGTCCACTCTTTTTTAGGCTTCGGTTTGCGGATATCATGAATGGTTACGCCGTATTGTCTTGCATAGCTCATCATTTCATCATCATCTGTCAAAAATTCCTGGAGAGGGTTGATAATGTTCATCCCAGCTTCCATCGCCTGGATGATGACTTTTCTTTCCGCCATTTTTAAAAAGGCATCAGCCGGTGCAATGCCAAGAATAAAGTCATCCGGCGTTTCTGTTGAATAAAGAACGGCTTCCTCCAGGTCTTTGCATATTGGAATTCCATTGAACTTATTGTCCAGGTAGGATCCGGCGTCCTGCCCGTGTTTCGTGCTGTCAATTACGGCAGTGATGACATAATTCCCCGGGTCGCGGATGAGCCCATTCGCTGTCTTCCCGTCCATAGAACCAAATTGATTTTCACAATAAATGATTGCCGACTTTTTCATCGTTATCCCTCCATTTACGTGTGAAATTTTGCTCAATGATAAAAAGAACACCTAATGGCTTTCTAGTAGTAGAGTGACGGGTCGTCATGTACTAAAGAAAAATAGCTGTTCATTAAGAAGTTATATGGATTTGGGCGGGACTGCGAAATGTGGGGATTCATGATGTAGTCTTCCAAAAATAATTATAAATAGGAGTGTCTGAAAAGGAAAGCAATTTACTTTCGGTTCTGTTTAAATGCATGCTTTCCGTGGAACGATCTGGACCGTCCATGCGGTTGAACCAGGAGCTAGCGCTGAAATCGTTGAGTTGCTAACAATAAGGAGAACGGATACACTATAGCTACTGAAACATTTAGTAAACAGGTAAATGAACAATGACCAGAACGATAGTAGAGAAACTCAACTTAACGAATAATTAAAACGAATATAAGGTGTTTGATCGTATTGGAAATTAAACAATTAGAGTCTTTTCTTGAAGTTACGCGTACCGGCAATTTTACGACTGCAGCTGAAAATTTGTTCATAACGCAGCCTGCCCTCAGCAGGATCATTAAATCTTTAGAGGACGAACTTGGCACTCCACTGTTCATAAGGACAAGAAAAAAGCTCGTCTTAACAGATGCAGGCCGCATTTTAAAAAAGCATGCTTTAAAAATTGTGAATCAGCTCCAACAATTGGATGCGGAACTTGATAAACTGTTCATGCTTAAAAATAGGCATGTGCGCATCGGTCTTCCCACCATTACTAGCACTATTTTTTTCTCAGAGCTCATCGCGTCCTTCCATCAAGAATTTCCAGAGGTGACATTTCAATTAGAAGAAGGCGGGACAAAGCGGACGGAAGAGAAGGTGCTCAATGATTCATTGGATTTCGGAGTTGTCGTTCTTTCTGAAAAAAATGATAACCTCGACAGTTTTATGTTTGTCCATGAAAAATTAAAGCTCGTAGTTCCCTCATCCCATCCCCTTGCAGGGAAAAAGGAAGTGTCATTGCAAGAATTGAAAGAAGAGGGCTTTATCATGTTCAACCGGAATTTTGAGTTGAGGAACCTTATCATCAATGCTTGCAAAGAAGCCGGCTTTCAACCGAAAATCATTTCGGAAACCTCTCAATTAGAATTTATTCAAGATATGGTTGCTTATAATATTGGCATCACTTTGCTGCCAGAAAGCACATGTTTGGAACTGGAGGATGCGTTTCAAACGGTGACCGTTACCCATCCGGCAATCGAATGGAATCTGGCCATGATTTGGAGAAAAGACGCAAATTTATCCCAGGTGGAGAAGGAGTTTATTCGATTTGCAAAAGTAAAGCTTCAGGCAGCAAATCCCTATCCAGATTGATGTACGATAGAAGGCTTTCCCTTTTAAGGGAAGGCCTTTTGATTTTGTTTTGGATAAAGAGCGCTTACATGCGGTTTTGTTATGAAAGGCATGTGGGATTGGCATTGTATTATTCCAATCAAGTTACCTTATAATTCACTTGTGAAAATTTTAATGCAGATGCAATGGCAAATGCATTTTATATAAAAGGTGATCATGATGGAAGCAAAAAAAGTGAAGGAAACACGCGTTGTTCAAACCGACCAGGTACTTACCAATGATTTGAACAACTACCATACATTATTTGGCGGAGTCTTAATGAAAAAGATGGATGCATGTGCAACGCTTTCCGCCCGCAGGCATTCACGGGTGAAGGAATGTGTCACGGCATCGACAGACTCTGTTAATTTCCTTGAACCGATCCGGGTGAGCGATTCGGTTTGCATTGAATCATTTGTCAGCTATACAGGCAAAAAGTCAATGGAGATTTTCTGCAAGGTGATTGCAGAAGATCTTGAAACCGGGGAACGGAGAATTGCAGCGACAGCATTTTTAACGTTTGTTCCCCTCGATCAAAATAAAAGGCCGCTACCGGTAGCACCTGTTATTCCGGAAACGGAGGAAGAAAAATATCTGTACGAAACGGGGAAAGAACGCGAGCGGATTCGCAAGTTGAAAAGACAGCAAAATAAAGAGCTTGTGTCCAAACTTTCACTAAAAAAACCATGGGATTAATACGAATTAAAAGGAGAGATTGAGCATGCTGATCGCATCAAGTTACGATGAATTGAAAAATGCACAATTGGCGATTGAGAAATTAAATGCAACAAAGCCATCCATTCATAAGAAATTTTTAAATGTTATTCGTCTGACTCGCCAATTACAGTTTGGATACCAATTTATGGGGTCTTTATTAATGGATGAAGAGCCGGGCAAATTTCAGCCGAGGTGCCAGGATGATTATGTGTTGTCGATCTATCGCCAGGAAATCGAAAAGTTAAAGACAGATGAGAGATTCTCGGAATTAAAACAATTGCTCGACTCGTATAAACAAATTAGTTACGCAAATATTAGCAAGCTGGCATTAGGGGAGGAACCAGCGGCATTGGTTGGTCCAACTGTCATCCATTAATAGACGAGGGAACGAATAATACTCATAAAAAATAGTTTTATAGAATCTTGACAATCTTTGCATCAATTGATAAGGTTATAAAAAATATTTCTTATCCAGAGAGGTGGAGGGACTGGCCTTATGAAACCTCAGCAACAGGTCTGCTTTTAGACACTGTGCTAATTCCAGCGGGTGATGATCCTGATAGATAAGAGCATACGTTTTTTATTTGTCAGCAGCGCACTCTTAGCAGGGTGCGTTTTTGTTTTTTCTGGATAGAAACGTAAGGAGAGCAGGAATGGACAAAAATAGGCAACAAGAATTTCAAAGAAAAATGAAAACGCGCCACTTAGTTATGCTTTCACTGGGCGGGGTAATTGGAACTGGATTGTTTTTAAGTTCGGGCTACACGATTCAGCAAGCTGGACCGTTTGGCACGATTCTTTCCTACTTGATTGGTGCGCTGGTCGTCTATCTAGTCATGCTATGTTTAGGGGAGCTTTCTGTTCATATGCCCGAAACGGGTGCATTTCATAGCTATGCCGCCAAATACATTGGGCCGGGAACAGGATATACAGTGGCCTGGCTCTATTGGCTAACCTGGACCGTCGCCTTAGGTTCAGAATTCACCGCTGCTGGATTGCTTATGCAAAGATGGTTTCCTTTCATCAATGTCTGGGTATGGAGCGCATTTTTTGCCATTTTAATCTTTGTATTGAATGTGCTCACGGTTAAATTTTTTGCTGAATCTGAATTCTGGTTCGCATCGGTCAAAGTAGTGGCCATTGTAATATTTATCGTTTTAGGGGGGGCGGCGATGGCCGGCCTTCTTCCAATGGCCCATTCAGAATCGGCCCCGCTCTTTTCTAATTTTAATCAAGCAGGTCTATTTCCTCATGGCGCTTTTAGCCTGATCATGACAATGCTCGCAGTTAATTTCGCTTTTTCTGGAACGGAATTGATAGGGATTGCAGCTGGTGAAACAGCAAATCCAGAAAAAACGATACCGAAGGCGATACGCACGACCTTGTGGAGATTGATCATCTTTTTTGTAGGGACAATCGTTGTATTATCCGCATTATTGCCTGTTTCCGATGCAGGAGTGGCCAAGAGCCCTTTTGTCACGGTCCTTGAACGAATTGGCGTGCCTTATTCAGGGGACATTATGAACTTTGTCATACTGACTGCCATTTTATCCGCTGCAAACTCGGGCCTTTACGCCTCCTCCAGAATGCTTTGGTCACTGGCAAACAAGAACACGATATCTCCATTTTTCGCAAAATTGACAAAACGAGGCGTTCCTATCAATGCGGTCATTTTCAGCATGTTAGGCGGGGCTTTGGCTTTATTGTCAAGCATTGTTGCACCAGATACTGTGTACATCGTGCTTGTCTCCATTTCGGGTTTGGCAGTGGTTGCAGTTTGGATGAGCATCAGTGCTTCACAGTTTCTATTTCGCAGGCAATATATTAAAGAAGGGAAGTCCGTAAAGGATTTGGCCTATCGAGCGCCGCTATATCCGCTCGTGCCCATCGCTTCTTTTATCCTATGCCTTGCCTCATGCATTGGGATCGCCTTCGACCCTACCCAACGAATTGCGTTGTATTGCGGCATTCCATTTATATTGTTTTGCTATGGAAGCTATTATCTTACACAATCTTTAAAGAAAAGGGGCGCGGATTATGCCGAACAAAATTAACCCGATTGATGCTATCATATCTCAATATCGAATGATGATCCTTGATGGAGCTTTAGCCACAGAACTGGAGTCACATGGATGCAATTTGGACGACCCCCTATGGTCTGCGCGTGTATTGCTTGAAAATCCAGAATTGATCTATCAAGTTCATTCTGACTATTTCCGCGCCGGGGCAGACTGTGCCATCACGGCAAGCTACCAGGCGACGATTGATGGTTTTTCCGGGCGGGGGATTCAAGAGAAAGACGCTATGGAGTTGATTAAGCAAACAGTGTGGCTCGCTCAAAAAGCAAGAGACGATTTTTGGGAGGAACATGCACAAAGCAACAGGCCGAAGCCGTTAGTTGCCGCATCCGTTGGACCTTATGGGGCTTATCTTGCGGATGGTTCAGAGTATGTAGGCGATTATGGCGTGGAAGACGAAACATTGGCGGAATTTCACCGTCCAAGAATGTCTGCGTTGATTGAAGCGGGTGCCGATTTATTAGCATTTGAAACGATCCCTTCCTTTCAAGAAGCAAACGTTTTAGATGCTTTATTGCGGGATTTTCCAGACGCGTATGCCTGGCTTTCTTTTTCTTTGAAAAATGAGAAGGAGATAAGCGATGGGACTGCGCTTGCGGAATGTGCGCGGGTGTTTGACAATAGCAAGCAAGTTATCGCAATTGGCGTGAATTGCGCGCCAGCGGCAGTTGTAACTGGAGCCATCAAAGAATTGAGCGCAAACACAAATAAGCCGATAATCGTTTATCCGAACTCCGGGGAAACCTACAATCCGGAAACAAAGACATGGCATGGGCAAGAATCTTGCAACGAATTCGAAATAAAATCTGAAGAATGGTACCATGCGGGGGCCAAGATAATAGGAGGATGCTGTAGAACAACTCCTCGCCATATCAGGGAGCTTTCAAAGAAATGGCGGAATTCTAGCGTTATGCCTTAAAATGGACGCTTCATTGCTCTCTGGTGATTATCGCTGTGGCTTTTGTAACAAGTGCTTTTCATTAATTTCGCATAACAATGAAGCCTCCATATTCAGAGTCATTCTGAATGCGGGGGCTTCGACTATTTTGTTAGAATCTATAGCCTATTGTATTTTTGTAATCATCTTAACAATCAGCTTCGCCACGTTGAAAACAGTATTCAGCCTCGTATCATTTAAAAAATGGGATTCCGGCAGCGGATCGATATAATTAACAAATGCTTTAAAATGGTAATCACTACTTACGGAAGAATCTTCCAAAAGGACCGTATCGTTCCGAAAAATCTTCTTTACACACCAATCGGCCGTTTACCAACGATGGCCACTCGTTCCCCTATTCTCACGTTTGGATAATAATCTGCGACTGCATAATGCTGCGTGGCAAAATTATCCCAAAATGCAATGGAATTGTCTTCCCATTTAAATCTTACCTGATATTCTGGAATATGAATCTGCTGGAACAGAAACTGGAGCAGTTCCTCACTGTCCGCCTCATCAAGTCCAACAATTTTAACGGTAAAATCCTGGTTGACAAATAACGTCTTTCTCCCCGTATCTGGGTGTTTAATCACTACAGGGTGCTCTGCAACTGGGTATTCTCTTTGCCAATAGGCTAACTGTTCTTCGTTTAGTTGGTGACCAAACACATGGGTAAAATCATGAATAGCTGTCAAACCATTAATCCGCTCTTTGATTTTATCTGGTAAATTATCATAGACAGCTGCCGTATCCGCCCATAGTGTATCGCCTCCCAATGGAGGAGTTTTACTCACCCTGAGGATGGAGGCACGGGCCGGCGTCTGCCGGAATGTGACATCATTATGCCAAATGTTTTCATAACTTGTAGCTGTTTTTCCTTTCGTAAATCGGACAATCTCTGGTAAATCGCCTTCTGGAAGGAAAGGATGGACTTCCAGTTCTCCCCAATTCCGGCCGAAAGCAATATGTTGTTCACTTGTAATTTCTTGGTTCCGGAAGAAAAGGACCTTCCACTCCAGCAAGGCACGGTGCAGCTCATTTTTCACTTCCGCAGTAAGGGGATTTCGCAAATCGACTCCGGTAATTTCTGCCCCAATCAGAGGACTTAATGGCTTCACTTGAAACAAGCTGTATGGTTTTGCTTCCACCTCTTCGGGAAGACGGCGTAGAATCCGAGTCCCTGTATAACGATTACGGGAAATGGCCAATGGACGGGAAGCATCAACAACATTCGCTTTAGTCATTTGTTTTTCTCCTCTCTAATGAACGTAAATGATATAAAATTTTTAAGCCGACATGATTACTGAGGATTGCGTATGATAGAAAGCAAGTATTCACGTAAATAAGTAAATTCCTTTGACTGTTCAATCTGCTGCGGTGGATCATTTTTTTTCGCTAAAGGGTTAGGAATATCAAGTGTAATTCTCCCGGGGCCTGGATGCATAATGACAATTCGGGTTCCTAGCAGGAGAGCTTCATGCACGTCGTGAGTAATAAAAATGATCGATTTTTTTGTCAGTTTCCAAATTTCTTTGAGATGGCTTTGCATGGACTTACGGGTCAATGCATCCAGGGCGCTAAATGGCTCATCCATTAAAATGACCTTTGGATCCGCAGCCAAAGTCCGGGCAATGGAGGCCCTTTGTTTCATACCTCCTGAAAGTTGATGCGGCAACCTCTTGGCAGAAGACTCTAGTCCTACCAGTTGTATATAATGGGAAGCAATTCTCTTCCGTTCCGCTTTCGAAATGGATTTCATTCTTAACCCAAATGCAATGTTCTTTTCAATTGTGAGCCATGGAAATAAGTTGGGGGCTTGAAAAACGACACCGACATCGGGATTTGGTTTCTTATGCAGCTTGCCGCCAACCGTTACTTCACCGGATGCCGGTTGGCAAAATCCGGCCAATACATGAAGGAGTGATGATTTCCCGCACCCCGATGCACCAAGCACGCAAACAAAATCATTTCGGTACACTTTAAGATTAATAGCTTTTAACACATGGAAATCTTCATAGAATAAATGGACGTTCTTTGTCTCGATGACTGTTTCATTTGTTGGCACTTTCTCCTCAACTTCGTCTGAAATGGGCAAGGACATACGTATCCCTCCTTTCTACTTTAGTAAACCTTGCTGATAACTTTTTAAATCTGGGGATGATGGGATGGCTTTCTGTTTAACCATGAAATCACCAGTATCCTTTAATACTTTGGCGAGTTCTCCATTCTGCCCGGCATCCCCAATATATTTTTTCTGCTGTGAGGCATCCAGCCAGAGGATTTGCTGCATGGTTTTTAAACTATCCTGAGGAGGCAGTCCTAACTCTTTGGAAAACAGCTGGGAAGATTCTTTCGGTTTATCCCGGTAATAATGGACCGCTTCACTTAAAACCTTGATATATTCTTTAACAAAGCCAGGATACTTTTTTGCAAAATCTTTTTGGACAATGCCTAAATCTGCTGTAACAACCCCTTTATCTGCCAGGTTCTTCGAAGATATGATTACTTTGCCTCCTTCATTCACAAGCTTCGCCTGTGTTGGCTGCCACATATAGGCACCATCGATGTCATTTCTTTTCCAAGCTGCATAAATATCAGTTGGGAGCATATCTAAAATCGTGATCTTTTCTTTCACTGGATCAATCCCTTCTGCTTTCAGGGCACCCAGCAAACTGTAATGGGAAGTGGAACTGAAAGTGGTTGCAATTTTTTTCCCCTTGAGGTCTTTTATGGATTGAATGCCTGATCCATTTTTTACAACTAATGCTTCACTCTCAGCAATGATATCGTGCACATTGTAAACTTGATAAGGCAATCCTTTGGCAATTCCGATGGAGGCAGGCGGCGTTCCGACATTTCCAAAATCTATACTGCCGCTTGCCATTGCGTTGTTCACATCTCTTCCTGAATCAAACGGAATCCATTTCACTTTTATTTCCGGATATTTTTTCTCTAATAACCCAAGAGCTTTTGCCAATAGCTCTCCGCTTGGAGAAACCTGATATCCGATGCGCACCTCTTGCGGCAGTGATGAATTCTTTTCGGAGCTGGATGCTGTTTTTTGCTTAGAGCAGGCAGCCAATGAACCAATCAGCATGACTGATAGAATCGTTAGTAAGAATAAGCTTGCTTTTTTCCGTAAAAACATTTCGTTAAGCCTCCTTTAAACGTTATTATTCTTGCGTTCCCGCCCATGAAAACTTGTAACGTTGAACGAGTCGAATCAATGCATCCATGATCATGGCTATCCCGCCCATGATGATGATTCCGACAAAAATAATATCGCTTCGTAAGTATTTACTAGCATCCAGGACCATCCAGCCAATTCCGGAAGTGGCCGCAACCATTTCCGCCGCTACCAGTGTGGCATATGCAACACCAACAGCTGTTCTTAAACCCGTGATAATATCAGGCAAGCAGCCAGGAAAGATAACAAAGACGAGTACTTTCCATTTAGATGCTCCTAATGAGAGAGCCCCATTGATTAGATCTTGAGGAACCTTTTGAACACTGAATACAGTAGCAATAAACAACGGTGCAAATGCACTAAGATAAAGCAGTGCTATTTTTGAAGTATCATCAATACCTAACCAAAGGACTAATAAGGCATAGTATGCTAATGGCGGAAGCGGCCGGTAAAACTCAATCAATGGATCAAAAATGGCGCGGATATATTTCGAGTACCCACATAGCACCCCAAGAGGTACAGCAGTCATAAATACGATCAGCAGGGAGATGAACAACCGATAGAGGCTGCTAAGGATATGTGTTCCTAAAGAAGAACCCTTATAGCCGTCTTTGACCAGTTCTACGAATGCACTCCATACTGAATGCGGAGAAGGCAAAAACAACGGATCGATCCATTGAAAGCTTGTAACCGCCGTCCATAATAAGATTAAGACAATTATAGTACCAGCCGAAACCCACCTGGTTGAAATCACCACCTTTTTGTCATTTGTAACTAAATCAATTTGTCTTGACACTGATACTCATCTCCTTTCGCTTCAAGGATGTAAATACGGAAAAAGATCCTAAAAAGGAAACAAAAAAAGCCCTACAACATACATGATCTGTACTGATCGTGTATGCTAAGGGCCTCCAGTTTATCTGGTCAGTTAATACTTATAATTCCTATAGGTTAACTATGAAATTAGTTTAACAATAGCCGGTTATTTTTGTCAATAATTTTTTCCTTTTTAGAAGAACATGACTATTTATATCTAACAGAAGCAAATGCTAATTCCGGCCTAGATCCGAACCGCGAAAGATTCGTTACATACACACTGCCAAAAAACGATCTCGCCCGATTTTTCAATACTAACGAACATAAATTTGTACAGAGGATCCGGATTTTTGTAAGAGGGTTCTAAACAGTTATAGACATTGATTCGTTTCCATACGAGCGAAATTTTTCTCCTTAACTTGCTTTAACGTCGCTACGATAAGAAAGCTAACAATTACTAATAAGAGCCATGAACTCACCTTTCCTGGATGAACGAGACTCCATGATTCGGTTTGATTTGGATATTCCCAGGCTCCAAAGAACGTTGCAATATTTTCCGCGATCCATATAAAAAAACCGATGAGGACAAAAGAGAGCGCGAGTGGCATACGGTAACGAGTTCCATTAACCTCGTATGTGACCCATGATTGCCAAAAGACAATAATCACAAGTCCGGATAACCACAGGCGGACGTCAATCCAATAATGGTGGGTAAAGAAATTCAAATAAATCGCAACTGCAAGAGGTACTACTACCAAAAATGGTGGCCACTTGATTAGTTCAACCTTAAGCCTCCTCCATGCCTGGCAAAGGTAACTTGCTACACTTGCATACATGAATCCGCTATACAATGGAACTCCAAATAGTTTAGAATATCCTTCTTCCGGATAAGACCAGGAGCCCATATGTACCTTGAAAAGTTCAAGAGCAAGTCCAATAAGATGGAACAAAGTGATCACCTTTAGTTCATCCCGTGTTTCGAGCCCGGAGCGCACCATCCACCACTGCATTAGAAGGCAGATCATGAGCAGCCAGTCATAACGTGGCAAGAAGGGAAGGGAGATGAAGTTTGTAAATGCCAAAGAGACAAAAATAACGACAGGAAACAAACAGGATAGGGCCTGCTCCCACCCAAAGTGAACGAGTTGTTTTAGTGCTCTCATGATTGACGCCTCCAAAGGTTTTTAAAAAGAAATTTTTCTTTTAAGGTTAATATACTAATGCTGTGTGGCTTCATCACTTCGGTATTCTAAAATATCTCCGGGCTGACATTCCAAAGCCTTACAAATAGCCTCTAAGGTTGATAATCGAATCGCCTTTGCCTTTCCATTTTTCAAAATAGAAAGATTAGCCATCGTTATTCCAACTTTCTCCGAGAGTTCCGTGACGCTCATTTTCCTTTTGGCCAGCATCACATCAATATTGATTATAATCGCCATGTGATCCACCTCAGACCGTTAAATCGTTTTCTGATTTTATATCAATTGCCTCTTTTAAAAGCCTTTGAAGTAAAGCCGCAAAGACCGCGATTACCATGGAAGCAAAAGGAACAACCACTCCGATAAAGATGACACCCGGGGCGTCGTCTTTCTCAGCAAAGAGATAAAAGAGCGGCAAGACCAACACATGCAAGGTACTGATTGTGATGGCACAGTGTTTAATTTTCTTTAAAGATTTTACCGACAATTCGGAGAAAGCTTTATTTTTGTCAATATAGCGTAAAAGTTTGAAAGCCTGGTATAAAGCAAAGTAGAAAGGTATCGCGGATGCATAAAAAACGATGAAAACGAAATATTTTATCGAAGTAAACTCAGGAAGCAATTTTGCTGCAATATTCCCAATCTCAGGAACTAAAAAGATGCACAATGCAAGAACCGGAATCCCGATAAAAATAACTGCTATTTTTAAGAAGAGCGTTGACACTCGTTGCATAAAAAGCACCTCACTTAATGATTGTGGTCTGAGTTTAACATGGCATTTATCGTTTTACAATAAAAAAATATTGATTTATATTACATTATTATCGTTTGGGGGAGTCAACTTGCCAATGACTTGAATAACTTTTACACTAAAGGTAAAAGATGATGCGTAATAGGTGGAATAACAATGGCTAAAACAATCGTGGAAAAGCTCAACTTAACGAAATATAAAAAAGCGGCGGTATTGAATTTGCCGGAAGGGGCAGATTATTTTGAAGGGCTGGCCGGCTATGATACGGAGCTTAAGGATGCCCCGTATGATCTCATTTTTGCATTTGTGCTCGATATGGAATCTTTAAAAGCACTTGTGAATCGCGTTATCGAACATAATCAATTGAATAAAGGCGGGTATCTCTTTTTGGCTTATCCTAAAAAAGGGAATAAAGCATATCCAACGTTCATTCACCGCGATGATTTAATGGCCGGGCTCGGCGCCGATGAAGATGGCTATGTCGGGGATAGCACGATTAAATTTGCGCGCATGGTCGGGTTGGATGATGTGTTTACGGTCGTCGGACTGAAGGAAGAGGCCCGAAACAAAAATAAGGCAACTGCGAAAGCAAGCCAACGTGTGGATGATTATGCCGCAATGATCCCGGAAGTGGAAAACGATTTAAAGGACCACCCGGAATTGCTTGCCTTCTATCAATCCCTCACCCCGGGCTACCAAAAAGACTGGGCCCGTTATGTGTACAGCGCAAAACAAGAGGCGACGAAAGCAAAACGGCGCGAAGAGATGAAGATGATTCTCGGCGCCGGTTACAAAAGCCGGGACCTTTATCGTAAAGCCATTGATACCAAATAATTGGCATTAGAATATAATTAAAAAGCGCGATCGTTACTAAAAACGGACTTCCTTAATTCAGGTGAAGTCCGTTTTATTTTATTTCGTCTTCTACTCTTCCCAGTAATGTTACACGTGAAACATTGTTATTGACACCGGCAACAGTGTATGTTATTTAAGAAGTGGTTAGCACTCGAAGGGAAAGAGTGCTAATAATGTAGTCGCAAGTTTATGGTCCTATTTCATAAAAAGTTCAAGTGGCGAAAGGGGAGATTTCAATGGAAAAGAAAGAATTCAAGGCAGAATCGAAACGGCTTTTGGACATGATGATCCACTCGATTTACTCCAATAAAGAGATCTTTTTGCGTGAGCTGATTTCAAACGCGAGCGATGCGATTGACAAAATCTATTATAAAGCATTGACGGATGAGTCGTTAACGTTTGATAAAGATAGCTACTTTATTAAAGTCGAAACGGATAAAGATAGCCGGACGTTGAAAATTACCGATACTGGGATTGGCATGACGAAAGAAGAGCTCGAGAACAACCTCGGCACGATCGCCAAAAGCGGTTCCCTTGCATTTAAAAACGAAAATGAAATTAAAGATGGCCATGATATTATCGGACAATTCGGCGTCGGGTTTTATTCTGCTTTCATGGTTGCCGACAGCGTGACGGTCATCAGCAAGGCGCTCGGGCAAGAGGAAGCGTACAAATGGGAATCGGAAGGTGCTGACGGGTATACGATTGAGCCGTTCGAAAAAGAAGCAGTCGGCACAGAGATCATTCTCAAAATCAAGGAAAATACGGAAGACGAAGAGTATGATGAATTTCTTGAAGAATACCGCTTAAAAGCAATTATTAAAAAGTACTCGGATTTCATTCGCTACCCGATCAAGATGGATGTAACGGGTAGAAGACTGAAAGAAGGAAGCGACAATGAGTACGAGGATTATAAAGAGGAACAAACGATCAACAGCATGGTTCCGATTTGGAGAAAGAACAAAAATGAGCTGACCGAAGAGGATTATAAGAATTTTTATCATGAAAAACGATACGGCTTTGACAACCCGATCAAGCATATTCATATTAAAGTCGATGGTACTGTAAGATATAATGCGATTTTATTCATTCCGGAGCGGATTCCATTTGATTACTATTCGAAGGAGTTTGAAAAAGGACTGGAGCTCTACTCCAACGGCGTGCTCATTATGGAAAAATGCCCGGATCTTCTCCCGGACTATTTCAGCTTCGTCAAAGGGATGGTCGATTCAGAAGATTTGTCACTAAACATTTCAAGGGAGATTTTGCAACAAGATAAGCAGTTGAAATTCATTGCAAAGAATATTAAGAGCAAAATCAAAAAAGAATTGGAAAGCCTCTTAAAAAATGACCGCGAGAAATACGAGTCTTTCTATCAATCGTTTGGCCGGCAGCTGAAATTCGGCATTTATAATGATTTCGGCCGGGATAAAGAAACACTGCAAGACTTATTGATGTTCTACTCATCAAAAGAGAAGAAACTGGTCACATTAGATGAATACGTATCAAGAATGCCAGAAGACCAAAAATACATTTATTACGCGACTGGCGAATCGAATGAACGAATCGATAAAATGCCACAAACCGAGCTTGTGGCCGACAAAGGCTATGAAATTTTATACTTCACTGATGATGTCGATGAATTCGCGATCAAAATGCTCATGTCCTACAAGGAGAAAGAGTTCAAATCAGTATCCAGCGGCGATTTAGGCATTGAAGAAAACGAAAACAAAACAGAAACCGAAGAGAAAGAAAATAAAGAGCTTCTTGACTACATGAAAGAAGTTTTGTCCGGCAAAGTAAAAGATGTCCGGGTTTCAAAACGGTTAAAGTCACATCCGGTATGCCTGGCAGCAGAAGGTGACGTCTCGATTGAAATGGAAAAAGTGTTAAGCGCTATGCCGAACAACCAGAACATTAAAGCGGACAAGATTTTGGAGATCAACGTGAACCACGATGTATTTGCTTCGTTAAAAGCCGCGTTTGAACAGGATAAAGAAAAAGTAAAACTGTATACGAATTTGTTATACAACCAGGCTTTGCTCATCGAAGGATTGCCTATACACGATCCGGTCGAGTTTACAAACGATATTTGCAAAGTGATGGTTTAATGGCGAGAAGAGGGGCGTCCCCGGTTTTGGGGGCGCTCTCCTTTTTTCATTTGGAGAAAAATTCATCTAAGGTCATGGCAACCCGGGCGCCCGGCTCCTTTGCTCGCCTTCCCTGCAGCGGCAACTTTCACTTAGACGAATAAGTTCCCTTGATAGACGAATAAACTCCAAATTAGACGAATATCGGCTTAAGCCTTCAAAAATAAAAGAAAAATCCCCGATAAGATGGCAAAAAAAGAAGCCCCTTTTACGGGGACTGTTGAAAAATCATTATATACGCGCACAAATTTCAAGAAAATAATGGTTATGCATCGGCGCCCGGTGAAGGCCGGCGTTTCCTGTGATATCCGTGATATCCACGCTTTTTTCTACGACAACGAAAGAGACTTATGTTAGTCGCTGCTTAATGGAACATATATCGTATATTCCTGGCCTGTGCCGCGTTTGAAGATTTCAAGGCTATAGGCATCAGGGTCGTGGTTTAAGCCTTGTTTCCTTAACTTTTCGAGGGCGTAAAAATACGTTTCGTCAAACTCTTCCCGGTCTAAGTCACCATCATGGGTGTAGACGGCGTATTCACGTGCCGGAAGAGTAATGCTTACCATGTTCGGGGGAATGGAGACCGGCCTTGCCACTTCTACGCCCGCGATGTAATGATAAATCCGGTTTTTACTAAGGACGGCTCCAGTAAACGTTCCCTCCTTTTTAACCAATTGAATTTCGCCTCGTCTATTTTCAATCTCTTTCCAGAGCTGTGGCCGTATCGCCTTTGCCATATAAAACGCCGTGAAAGGGGCTTTCAATTCCACTCCGACAACATGGGTAACAGGCTTTATCACGCGGTTAATCGACCCGGCGGACCTGGCTATAACGGGTGCCTTCGCTTTATTTTTCATGATGCTGTACCCTCCATTTTTTCCTGGTTGTGAAAAAAGGGGGACGCCAAGACCGCTTAATTCCTGCAAGTATCGAAGCATCGTCCGGTAAGAGACTCCAAATTCCTCTGCAAGTTCCTCCACTGTAAAATGCTCTTTTTCGTATACCCGCATCATCAGTTCAATCATTCGCTCGGTTTTCGGCACGTTTTCTCACCCTATTTTTAATAATCTGACAGGTTCTGTCACATTATCAGTATATAATGGAGGGGAAAACAAGGAAAGGGAGTGATTGACATGTCAGTTGAACAAAAGAATAAAGCCGTTTTGGTTTCTAAAGAGGCGTTTCAAGCGGTTGGATTGAAGTGGGAAGGCACTTTTGAAGAAGCGGCGGCAGGGGGAATTCGTCTTATCCATGAAGAAATGCATCAACGGTTAAAGGAAATCCGCCATGTTGTAAATGGTGATACGTTGCTTGGGCTATCATACCATGCCGATTCGGACAATACAGGCTTCATTCATTACGCTGTTGTGGAAGTGGAAAAGGTAGAAGAAGTGCCTGAAGGAATGACAAGCATTTCCGTCCCGTCGTTAACCTATGCCAAATGCGAGCATCGGAAGGGGCAAAGCATAGAAAAGTCTTACAATAATATTTACGAATGGATCAAGGCACAAGAACTAGTGGAAAATCAAGTCGGTAATTTAACGCATTTTGAGCGATATCCGATGAACCAGGACCCGTATGATAACGATCCGGAATTTACCATAATGATTCCGGTTGTAAAAAAGTAAATCATACGGCGTAAAAACGTTTGTTGTAATGTCCTATTTAGAATCAATGAGAAAACGAAGGCTGTTCCATCTGAAGAGGGAGCAGCCTTTTAGCAAAAGTAATGTTGCTTATCTAAATGACCGTAACATTCGTCAAATTTGCATGGCTCCCTTTCAAAACAGCGTAGGTCAACTTATCCATTGTAGCGCCGTCAAAAATGGCTTTCTTTGTAACAGTTTTAAAAGAAACATTTTTAAAAACGGCATTTTTAAAAGATGTTCTTTTTAGCCCCGAGTAATCAAAAATGGTACCAATGAACGTTTGGTTGTCAAAACAAATGCCGGACAAATCGGAGCTGCTAAAATCCGTACGATCAAAGACGCAGTTTTTAAAACTTGCCTCCTTCAGTGAGGATTTAATGATCTTTGCGCCAGTTAGATTAGCTCCATCAAATTTCACATTCGTCAAGTCACTGCATTTAAAAGTGCTGTTCGTCAAATCTGCACCGCTAAAGTCCGACCCTTTTAAGGCGCTGTAGTTAAACTTCCCATCATGAACCTTCACGTCTTTAAAATCAGAATTCTGGAGGTTGATTTTTGAAAAATCCATTCCGATCATTTGCTGCAGTTCTCTTGTCTTTGACGTAATGCTTTCGATGATTTCGGATACATCTCCAAGGGAGCTGACCGTCATGCGGTAAGCAGCTTCGTCATCATATCCCTGGGCTTTTAAATCACTCAACTTTTCATTTAAATCAATGAACAGCTCTTCTTTCAAATCTTTGACCCCATGCAAATCCTCATAAGGTGAGAATATGCCGTTTAAATAGTTTGTCAATTTTTCATTCATTGCGATTACCGCCTTTCTTTAAATTAATTGATCAAGAATGCGCTTAGCGATTTCCCAACTTTTTTTATTTTCAAGATACGTTTCTTTTCCTTTTTCCGTAAGGCTGTAGTACTTTCTCCTGCCGCCCTGGGTCCCGTCACCCCAATATGAAGTGATGTTGCCATCCTTCTCTAATCTTTTTAGGCTTGAATACATCGTAGCCTCTTTAAGTTCATACTCGCCACCCGAGTTTGAATGGATCAATTTCGATATTTCGTACCCATACTTATCACCACTCATCAACAATTTCAGGATAATGGTATCTGTGTGTCCTCTAAGTAAATCTGAGGAGATTTTATTTTCAGTCACTGTTTCACCTCCACATATATAATGTATATCACATTACTATGACAGTCAAGGTATCGTTTATGTAATAATACTATTATTGTTTTTATAAAAACGTGCAAAAAGGAAGAAAAATAGAGTTTTGTCCTGGGATTAATGACGGATTTTAGAGATTCGTAAAAGCGGGGTGGATGGACCCTCGGGAAATAATAATCTCCCAAGGGTAATATGCAAAACGCGGTTACTTATTTTTTCAACAATAAATAGATAAAATAGGGGGCGCCGATTAAAGCGACCATAATGCCTGCCGGGATGCCGTCGGAGGAGCCGATATTATGGCCAATTGTGTCGGCAAGTAATAAAAGCCAGCCGCCCAATAAAATGGCGATTGGAAGAAAAAGCTGGTTTCTCGGACCGACTAATGCTTTTGCGATATGCGGCGCCATCAGTCCGATAAACGCAATGCCTCCCGTGACAGAAACGGCAACAGCGGCGAGGCCCGTAGCCGTCATTAGCAATACAAGGCGTTCTTTTTCAACAGACACCCCGACACCGATCGCTACCGGTTCATTTAAGGCAAGCACGTTCAACCGATTCGCCTTGTACAAAGTAAAAGGAACAAGAACAACGAGCCAGGGCAAAATGGCCCAAATAAATGGCCAATCTACTCCCCATATGTTGCCCGCTATCCATTTCGCAATAAAATCAACTTTTTGCCGATCAGCTGATGAAATAAGGACAATCATCGCCCCGGATAGCGCCATTGAAACGCCGACACCTGTCAGCACTAATTTAACAGGGGCGAGACCTGTTTTTTTACTATAAGAGAACAAATAGATCAGGCCAGCCGTGAGTATGGCGCCGACAAAGCCGACAAGCGGGAGTACATAAACAAAAGAGCCGGCATCAACAGGGAAAAAGAGAAAGAAAACGGCGATGCCAACACCCGCACCGGAGTTGATCCCAATGATTCCTGGATCCGCCAGGTCATTTCGAGTGATTCCCTGTAAAATGGCCCCGGATAAAGCAAGTGCCATGCCCGTAAGCAATGTTATGATTATGCGCGGCAGACGCACTTCAAACAAAATAAAGTGTTCTTGAAACGTACCCTCGCCGAGGAGAGTGGGAATTAGCCTATTCAACGAAAGGGAAGCATAGCCTGTTCCCATGCTGATCATCGCGCTAATAACAATTAGGCATAATAGGACGAAAAGGATGATTCTCTGTTTTCTGTGTAAGGCGGGTTGAATCATGAGAAGGCCCTCCCTCCTTTATGAACGATGAATAAAAAGAAAGGCAAGCCCATGACCGCCACGATGGCTGCTACCGGTGTTTCGTATGGGGCATTTATGGTGCGGCCCAGTGTATCGGCAAGCAGCATAAACGCCCCTCCTACAACCGCGGACATCGGGAGAATGAATCGGTAATCGGTTCCAACGATGGCCCGAACGATATGCGGAACCATTAAACCGATAAATGTCATTTTCCCGACAAGCGCCACGGACGCACCGGCAAGTAGAATAATGACGATAAACAGGATGGATTTTATCCAGGTTGTTTTTTGGCCAAGGCCGATTGCGACTTCCTCATTTAAACTGAGAACGGTCAACTGCTTTGATAGAAAGAAAGAAATTAAGATTCCCAGTGAAATAAATGGAACGATCATCTTCAGTTGGTCCCATGATGTGCCGATCAGTCCTCCTGCCGTCCACATCGATACATCTTTTGAAATTTTAAAGTAAAGCCCGACTCCTTCAGCAATGGCATAAAGAAAGGCTGAAATGGCGCTACCTGCTAAAACAATACGAAGAGGGGAAAATCCCCCTTTTTTCATTGCGCCTATCCCGAAAACCATGATGGCCCCTAGCGCCGCTCCAATAAAGCAAGCAAGCATGATCGAAAAGTCATTTGCAGAAGGAATGAATGCTAATACAATGGCTAGTAGTGCGTTTGCGCCTGCAGTCAGGCCGAGAAGGCCGGGATCGGCAAGCGGATTTCTCGTGATCCCTTGCATAATTGCCCCGGAAACTGAAAGCGCCGCACCGACAAAAATGCCTGCGACCTCACGGGGTAAACGAATTTCCCGGATAAGAGTAATGTTTTTGCTTGAAGCTTCCGATGTAAGCGCCAGCCATACATCTTTGACTGTCGTGTCCGCCGCCCCAAAAACACAGGCAACAACAAACATGGCAACAAAGAAAACGAAGGCTGCAATCAGCTTCACGACAAATGGGATGGAGTGTTGGTTGTATTTCGTCATAGCATCTCATCTTTCTCTTATAGAATAGAGGAATTCTAGAAACCCAGAATTCCTCTTTAAACTTTATTTGTTAAGAAAATGTTTCGTAAAGTAGTCTAATTGGTAATCTAATGTTAATGGATCATTGAAGTAGAATTCTTTTTGGTTCACTTCAAAGACACGGTTGTTTTTTACGGCCGGAATGTTTTTATACGTACTTGTTTTTTGGAATGAATTGTCCGCTTTTTTGTCTGTGCTTAAAATAACATAGTCTCCGGCAAACTCAGGAAGAACTTCAGAAGATAATGCGTAATACCCTTTTTTTAGCGCCATTTTCTTCACTTTTTCAGGCATTTTTAATTTCATTTCCTGATAAAGAATTTCAGTGCCGCGGCCCCAGTTATTGCCGAAAACATAAAGCTGCTTATCGAAGTTTTCAATGACGGAAACCGTCGCGTCTTTTCCGATTTTCGCCTTAATGTCTTCCCCGGCTTTTTGGGCGCGTTTTTTGAAATCGGCGACCCACGCTTTCGCCTCTTTTTCTTTGTTTAAAAGTTTGCCAATTTCGATATGCTGCGTTAAGTAGTCTACTTTCCCATAGGTGTAGGTGACGGTAGGCGCAATTTTTTTCAATTTATCTACGTTTTTCACCGTGGATAGACCAATGATCAAATCCGGTTTTAATGCCATGATTTTTTCTATATTTTCATCAGATACTTCTTCGGCATTTTTTAATTTATCTTGAAAACGGGGATTCATTTTCGACCAGGAATCGACACCGACGATATTAACACCTAAAGACATAACGTTCCCTGCGAACGAAGAAAGAACGACGACACGTTTAGGGTGGGCCGGAACTTTGATCGGCCCATTCTCCGATTGATAGGTCATCATTTCTTCTTTTTTGTTGTCGGTCGGCGATTCGCCATTTTTGCTTTCAGAAGAATTGCCGCAAGCACTGAGAATAAGTGTGAATATAAGAATAATCGGAAGTATAATCTTTTTCACGATGGTTACGCTCCTTTAACTAGGTCATATGTGATACACATTGGTTTGTTCGTTCTTGGGTCGCGCCCGATTTCAGCATCAATCTGGAATACTTTTTTCAATACATCCCGGTTCATCACTTCTTCACAATCTCCCGCTTTTACGATTTCTCCATCTTTTAATGCAATCATATAATCGGCAAACCGGGCAGCCTGATTTAGATCATGAAGAACCATGACGATCGTGCGCCCTTGCTCAGTGTTCAACTTTTGCAAAAGCTCGAGCACTTCCAGCTGATGGGCCATGTCCAAATACGTCGTTGGCTCATCAAGAAAGATAATATCGGTTTCCTGGGCCAGCGCCATAGCGATCCAGACGCGCTGGCGCTGGCCTCCGGATAGGCTGTCGACCGGGCGGAATTTAAAGCCGGACGTCCCCGTTACTTCAAGCGCCCAGTCGATGGCTTCAATATCCTTTTTGGACAGTCGGCCAAAGCCTCTTTGATAAGGGAAGCGGCCGTAAGAAACGAGTTCACCGACGGTCAGACCGTTTGCGCTTTCCGGAGTTTGCGGGAGGATCGCCATTTTTTTTGCGAGGGTTTTCGTATTTTCTTTCGCAATATTTTCCCCGTCTAAAATGACAGCCCCTGATTGTTGTTTATGAATCCGGGTAATGGCCTTCAGTAGCGTTGATTTTCCACAGCCATTTGAACCGATGATCGTTGTCACCTTTTTATCGGGAATGGCAACGCTCACGTCTTTCACAATTAATTGTTCACCATAGCCAATATTTAAGCTTTCGGTATAAAGGCGAACCATGATGTAACCCCCAATGTTCAGCTTTTATCAATAATGATAATCATTATCACTAATGTTCACAAACTAACTATAATACGACTTTTTTTTCGTTGTCAACCTATTTTTTTATTGTAGGTTTTAAAAAAATATCGTATATTTAATTGAGAATGATAATCATTTGCTCGGAATAGTTGAGGAGTGAACAGAAATGAAGCGTCAGGAATTATTTGATGTGACAATTATCGGAGGAGGTCCGGCGGGTCTGTACTCCGCTTTTTATAGCGGGCTACGGGAAATGAAAACGAAGATTATTGAATACCAGCCACAACTAGGCGGGAAAATTCATGTCTATCCTGAGAAAATGATCTGGGACGTTGGCGGTCAGCCCCCCATTACCGGAGCAAAATTGATCGACCAGCTTGTAAAGCAAGGATTAACATTTAACCCGGAAGTGATTTTGAATGAAAAAGTGGAGTCAATGACAAAAAATGATGAAGGTTATTTCGTATTGCATACGGCATCCGGAGCCAGGCATTTTTCAAAGACCGTTATTGTCGCAGTCGGAAGCGGGATTATTACGCCGCAAAAGTTAAAAATCGAAGGCGCTGAACGATTTGAAGTGGCGAATTTACATTATACGGTAAAGTCGCTTAAACAATTCAAGGAGAAAACGGTCATCATTTCAGGAGGCGGGGATTCGGCGGTCGATTGGGCCAACGAATTAGAGCCCATTGCTAAAAAAGTGTATGTCACCTATCGAAAAGGGGCTTTAACCGGTCATGAAGCTCAAGTCACACAACTTCTAACGAGCAGTGCCGATTGTTTTTTTCATACTTCGATTACAAAATTGATCGCCTCATCCAATCACGAAGTCATCGAACAAGTGGAACTTACGAACCATCAAACAGGAGAAGTTTCGTATTTGCCAGTAGATGAAGTCGTGATCAGCCATGGCTATGAACAGGATGCAACATTATTGAAAAATAGTAAACTGGAAATAGCGATGGCAGATGATTTTTACATTAAGGGGAATGCAAACAGTGAATCATCTGTTCCGGGGCTTTATGCGGCTGGCGATATTTTAATGCATGAAGGAAAATTGCATTTAATTGCCGGCGCGTTTCATGATGCCGCAAACGCCGTTAATCAAGCAAAACGGTTTATCGAGCCTAATGCGGCCAAACATGCAATGGTATCTTCCCATAATGACGTTTTCAAACAGCGCAATCGGGACATCATTCAACAAATGGTAAAATAAAGGATGAGAAAAGGAGAGGCAGCCCGCCTCTCCTCTTGTTTCTAATGAAACTCCACATCAATTTTTCTGCCGGTATCCTTCGTCAGTTTAGGCATCCTCACTTCAAGAACGCCGTTTTTATACGTTGCTTTTACCCCTTCATGCGATACGGGGCCTGGCAGAGTGATGGACCGGTGGAAACGGCCGACATAACGCTCTTTTCTATGCATATTTTCTTCGTTGATTTCATGGGATTTATGGATCGACCCGCTGATCGTCAGCATGTTATTTTCAATATCAATAGTGACATCTTCTTTCTTTTCCAACCCGGGAATGTCACAGGTTGCAACGACTTCATTTGCTGTTTCATGAACATCGACGCGAATGCCGCCTACATGATGTTCGGTTTCAAATAGGGAAGGGAAATCGGAGAAGATATGATTGAACTCCTTCCGCATATTCGCAAGCTGCCTGAATGGATCATAAGGTACTAATGCCATGATTGAAAAACCTCCTCGTTGTTGTTTCATACAAGGTTATTTTCTCTGATGCATTTCAGGAATATTCTTTAACTCGAAATGCCATAATTTGCTTTCGGGTTGCGGCATGAAATGATTTTCAGTAGTATAGAATGTAATTGCAATGTATTTGAAAAGAGGGTAACCAATGAATAAACCATCCATTTATGGATTAACATTAGATCAACTTACATCGTGGCTTACGGAGCGGGGGCATAAAAGGTTCCGCGCCGAACAAGTATGGGACTGGCTATATAAAAAAAGGGTCACGCACTTTTCCGATATGACAAATGTCAATAAACAGTGCATCGAGTTGTTGGAAGAGCATTTTGTTATTCACACGCTAAAGCAAAAGGTGAAGCAAGAATCTGCGGACGGAACGATTAAATTTTTATTTCAGTTGCAAGACGGCAATCTGATTGAGACGGTTTTAATGCGGCATAAATACGGCTTGTCTGTATGTGTCACGACACAGGTCGGCTGCAACATCGGATGTACGTTTTGCGCGAGCGGTCTATTAAAGAAAAGTCGCGACCTGTCGAGCGGCGAAATAGTAGAACAAATTATGAACGTCCAACATCATTTGGATCATGCAGGACAAGGTGAAAGAGTGAGCCACGTCGTTGTCATGGGAATTGGCGAGCCGTTTGATAACTTCGAAAACCTGATCGATTTCATCCAGGTCATTAAGGATCAGAAGGGGCTGGCAATCGGTGCCCGGCATATTACCGTCTCCACAAGCGGAATTGTGCCGAAAATTTATGAATTTGCCGATTTGAAATTGCAAGTGAACCTCGCGATTTCCCTGCATGCGCCAACCAATGAACTTCGAACAGAAATTATGAAAATCAATCGCGCATATCCGATTGAAAAACTAATGGAAGCGGCTGATTATTATATTGAAAAAACAAACCGGAGAATTACATTCGAATATATTTTGTTGAAAGACGTAAATGACCATAAGGAAGAAGCCCTTCAATTGGCGGAGCTCCTTAAAGACAAGCGGCACCTTGCCTATGTAAACTTAATTCCATATAATCCGGTAGATGAACATAGCCAATATCAACGATCGGAAAAAGAAAGTGTCCTTGCTTTTTATGACACATTAAAGAAAAACGGCATCAATTGTGTTATTCGCCAGGAACACGGAACGGATATTGATGCCGCATGCGGCCAGTTAAGAAGTAAGCAAATAAAAAAAGACAAAGCCATTTAAGTTGAAGAAGCGCATCTCTTTTGATGCGCTTTTCTTGTTGACTTATTTCCAGTCATAGGGGGCGAATTTGGTCTTTAGGATCAGTCTCAAGAACAATTTTTACGTCACAGAGGAGGTCACTGAAAAAGTCCAAGAAATTTTCAAAAATGCTTTTTCCTAAAAAATACATCCCCACTTTGGTAAGCGAAATGCATTGTAAACACGATGCTATCCCCCACTTCCTAAGTGAAAAATACTGTTTTTTTGGGTTTTGGTTTTTCGAAAATTTTAGTTTTTTATTAAAAGGAACTTTTTCAGTGGCTTCGTCACAGAGCGCAATTTTGTCCGATAGAACCAATCTAAAAGCCAATTTTCGCATCACAGTGTCTAATTTTGTCCAATTAGAACCAGCTTATAGATTTTCTCCTGTTGCAAGGCTCGATTTTATCCCACCTAATTACAACAATGTAATCCTGCGTTATGTTATACTATTCTGAAAAAGGGGGAGATCCGATGGAAGAAAACATCGTAAAAGCGATTCAAGATGAGTATCCAGATGATTTTGCATGGTGCTACGGGTGCGGCCGGTTGAATGAAAAGGGGCATCATATTCGGACGGGCTGGCAAGGGGAACATACGGTTACGATCTATACACCGGAGCCGGAACATACAGCGTTGCCTGGTTTTGTTTACGGTGGAGTGATTGCTTCATTAATCGACTGCCACGGAACGGGTTCGGCTGCTCTGGCTCTGCATCGGAAAAACGGGCATGAACCAGGAGATGGGGCCGAACCACCTCGGTTTGTAACCGCTTCCTTAAAGGTAGATTTTTTAAAACCGACTCCACATGGCGTACCATTAAAAGCGGTTGGGACGGTGGAGGAAATCCACCCGAAAAAGTGGAAAGTAGATGTGGAAGTTGTTGCTAATGGCACGGTTTGCGCACGCGGAGAAGTGGTAGCTGTAGTGATGCCGGGCACATTTTTGAAAAAAGACTGACATGTTTTGTGGAAAGACGCATTAAGGGATGAATGCTCTGATGGAAAAAAATCCATTTGACGGATGCCTGTTTGTTCATTATCATCAAAATAGAAAAGTGAATGCCCGTGCTTAAATGGGAGAGGTTCATAGCTGAAACCCTCTATAAAAAACTATGGATACATGACGATTCGCCATGTCCATACTGGACGTGGCTTTATATGTTTTTTATCCTTTTTAGTTAAGATAGATGGCTGGCGGAACTCTCTTGTTTTAAGATGCGGCGCATGACAAGGGGGTTTTTTTATGTCTGGCAGAAGCCATGAAGAAGGTCTGAAGGACTTGACGTTGCTTGGTAATAAACAAACTCAATATTCGTTCAAATACGCTCCTGAGGTGTTGGAGGCAGTTGATAATCTACATGCAGACCGGGATTATTTCGTAAAATTTAATTGTCCGGAGTTTACCAGTTTATGCCCGTTAACGAATCAGCCGGATTTTGCGACGATCTACATTTCCTACATTCCGGATAAAAAAATCGTGGAGAGCAAATCCCTTAAGTTATATCTCTTCAGTTTTAGGAACCATGGGGATTTTCATGAAGACTGTGTCAACATCATCATGAATGATTTAATCAAGTTGCTTGATCCGAGATATATTGAAGTTTGGGGGAAATTTACACCGCGCGGGGGGATTTCCATCGACCCATGGTGCAATTACGGGAAACCGGGCACCAAATATGAAGAGATGGCGAATTTCCGTTTAATGAACCACGACCTTTATCCTGAGAAAGTCGATAACCGATAAGAAAGAGCGGCAGGCCTTTTGCACTGAAGCAAAAGGCCTGTAATTTTTAGTTATGGACCTGGATCGGTGGACGATCATTTGATCAAAGCGCCGTAAGATACAGCTGTATGCGCAATTAGCTCACTTCTATTCTAATATTGGGTTGTTCGCTCTCCCTGGATGAGCCGCGGATCGAAACAGATGGTGTAGAACCACCCAGTCGAAAGTAGGCTAAGGAACAAATTGAACCACAACTTTGTTAAGAAGTAATTAGCGAATAGATGGTAAATCGCATGAGGGCTATTTCGATTGAGTCGAATAGCCCTCATGCCTTTATAAGGAATCGATTATGCTCCCCTGACATCGTGAGAAGTGCTGCTCAAACAGGATTGTAAAATGTTGATATTCGCAATCTCGTTTTTGCGAATCATTGCCTTGTAATGCGGTAGAAGGCGATCAAGAGGTGATGCATTGATTTCACCACAAATATCAACTCCGTGGACATGTTTATGTGTTTGTATGTCATCTAGAAAATGAATTAAAGTACGCAGTTCCATATTTCCGTGATCCCAATTGGTTATCGCGTCTCTTTGAATGAGTACATCTTTGTCAATGCTTATATAAACGGCTTCTGTCGGAATGGTAGAAAGTATGAGTTTTGAAGAATAAACTTGTTGGGACTTGCCTGGAAAAATGACAACATTTGAAATGGTTGAAGGGATGCTGGCAGCGTGTGAAGCCCCAATAATAACAACTTGTTTCAGCATGGGAATGTATTCAAGGGCAAACGATACCCAGGAGCCACAGGAAAGCACACGCTTCTCCTTGTTTTTCGATAAGTCAAGGTCAAGATGATTATCGAATAAAACGAGCGTAAAAGGAGTACGTATTTCGTTTAATAGCGAGAATGTTACATAATGGTAATTGCCGCTTCCGATAAACGTAATCCCTCTGTTTTTTCTTTTACTTAAGTTTCGTTTAATTTCATTTAAAGAGTCGTGTTCGCAAAATAAATTGACGTGTTGTAAGTGGCGGAAGTCTATTTCTTCATGTGGATAAGATTGAAGTGTAGCTTGAGAATCATAAGTTTCATCGAAGTTTAAAACAGTTACACCTTTGTTCAATAACCCCATTTTAATCATCTCCCTATTTTATAAAACCTGGTTATTTTAAGGTATATGTCTCTTATTCTCTTATATGAAACTTCTAAAACTAACATATCATACACTTTAAAATAATGCATAAATCAAGATTTGCACTGGCGGGTATTGGAAAAATAGGTTGTAAGTGTCGATAAAACATTTTGTAAGCGTTTTCTAAAATGTTCTTGAAATTCTATATTATTTTGAATAGTATTATTTATAGATCGATCGTTGTTATCAGGAAAAAGAAGCGGTAAATTAAAAGAATATTATTTTAATAATACAAAGAAAATATGCGCTAAAGTTAGGAGCATGCAACATGAGTTCGAATAAACAAGAATTGGCTCGAGGATTGAAAGCAAGGCACATTATGATGATTGCATTAGGCGGGGCGATTGGCTCAGGGATTTTCAAAGGCAGCAGTTCATCGATTAATCTCGCCGGCCCTGGTGTTGTCATCTCCTATTTATTTGCAGGCTTTATTTTATATTTTGTCATGCAGGCACTTGCGGAGCTTGCCATTCGCAATCCGAAAGCAAAGACTCTCCGCGATTTAATCCAGGCCGTGTTGGGGCCATTCACCGGTTTTTTTGCCGGATGGTTTTACTGGATAACATGGGTGCTCGTAATGGCCGCAGAGATTGCGGCAGCATCAGCTTTTCTCCAATATTGGTTCCCAAATGTTCCACTCTGGTTGTTATCGTTGCTTATAACGATTGGTATTACGGTTTTAAATGTATTGGCTGTAAAAATATTTGGAGAAACAGAGTATTGGCTCTCTGCGATAAAAATCACCGTTCTAACGGTATTTATAATATTAGGCGGAGCGCTTTTGCTCATTGGTTTTGGGGATCACGAGGCTGTTGGTTTTAAGAATTTAACGGATCACGGGGGCTTCTTTCCGCTCGGAATTAAAGGAATAGCGGCATCTATGCTTGTCGTCATGTTCTCTTTTGGCGGTACTGAAATGATCGGGATGACATTGGGAGAAACAGAAAATCCGGAAAAAGTGATTCCGCGTGCAGCAAGAAATGTCATTTTCCGTGTATTAATCTTTTATGTATTGCCTCTTCTCATCATCGTTTCTTTAGTGCCGTGGAATAAGGTAGGAACAGAAGAGAGCCCGTTTGTTACGGTATTTCATACGGTAGGCATACCGTATGTCGGCGGAATTATGAACTTTGTTCTCTTAACGGCTGTTCTGTCCGCTGCAAATACAGGGATGTATGCGGCATCCCGCTTGCTTTACACACAGGCGTTAGACGGGCAAGCGCCGCGATTTTTCGCAAAACTATCGAGAAATAAAGTTCCGGTTCGGGCGCTGCTTGCCAGTACATCATTTCTCTATATTGGCGTAATCATTGCATTTTTTGCAAAAGGAAAAACATTTGATTACCTTATGGTTTTGCCGAGCTTCGGAGTGTTAGTGACATGGATTCTCTTAACGGCAGCCCATTTAAAAAGCCGGAAAAGAGGGGAAAAAGTTGAAGGCTTTCATGTGAAGAGCTTTCCATACACGTCCTGGATGGCATTGATTGCACTCTTAGCGACGTTTGTCGGCATTGTCTTCACCTCCCCTGTCATCGGCACGCTTTGTTCACTCATTGTAGCCCTTGTCATTATGGCAAGCTTCGCCCTCAGAAGAAAAAATGGATCATAAACGCGAAGGATGCTTCCTATTTGAAAATAGTGAGGCATCCTTTTTATATAATGAATAGACAAATGTTACCTTTATCGCTTACCCTTAACTATAGAATAAATGTCTATTTACCATAGGAAGGGATTTCAATGAAGAAAAGGATATGGCGAGTGTTGCTCATTTTTTTCGTGCTAATAGTTATAGCCGATATTGGGGCGAGTTTTTATTTTTACAATGTGGCGGTAAGCCGGTCGGATAAACGTTTTTTAAATGATGACCCCGGCCTAAATCACGTGCCGGCTGTAAAAGAAATAAATTGGCTGGAAGAGATGCCGCTTAAAGACGTTTCGATTGAATCTGATGATGGATTGAAGCTCCATGGGTATTATTTAAAGGCGAAATCGCCAACGAGGAAGACGGTGATTATTGCCCATGGCTATAATGGGGAAGCGAAAGAAATGGGGCCCTATGCCCAATTTTATTATGAAAAGCTGGGCTACAACGTGTTGTTGCCGGATGCACGGGGTCACGGCAGGAGCGAAGGGAATTATATCGGATTTGGCTGGAAAGAGCGAAAAGACTATGTGAAATGGATTCGTTACGTTATTCAAAAAGTAGGGGACGACTCAGAAATTGTCCTTCATGGGGTGTCTATGGGAGGGGCAACCGTATCGATGGCGAGCGGGGAGAACTTGCCTAAAAACGTGAAGGCGATTGTTTCGGATTGCGCTTATACATCAGTCGATGATGAGCTTTCCTATCAAATGAAGCGCATGTATCATCTGCCGCCTATTCCTTTAGTGCAGAGTACGAGCCTGCTTACGAAAATAAGGGCAGGATATTCGTTTGAAGAGGCTTCTGCATTAGAACAGGTTAAAAAATCACATACCCCAATGCTTTTCATCCACGGGGATGCAGATGTCTTTGTCCCGTTTAAAATGGTTTATGAGCTTTACAACGCTTGCGGCAGTGAAAAGGAATTGTATGTTGTCCACGGCGCGGGCCACGGTATGTCGCACAAAGTCGACCCGGTCGGATATGAGAAAAAGGTAACGAATTTCTTAAGCAAATATGTTCAATAAACGGACGTCGAGGCCGTCCCGGTTCCAATTAGCCGGGGCGGCCTCTTATTCTAGTATTCCTTCTAGAAAAATAGTTTTGATTTCAGTAATAGGACATTCTTATTTTAAGAACACCTGTGAAATGAGGAAAAACGATCACGAATCGTTACATCATTTAAAATGATTTCGTTCTCGGACAATAAGTGATCTTATTTAGACAATAAATCATCCGGTTTAGACAAGAAAATCTTACTTTTGGACAACATACTCATTTTATTGTCCGACACAGGCC
>NZ_JBBHZM010000028.1:0-50707 GCF_049843615.1 Fictibacillus sp. Mic-4
GATAAAGGCGGAGGAAACACGTACAACTTCGGCGACATCGTTATACAAGGCGGACCAACCGATAAACATACGGTAAAGCGATTAATGGACGTAATTGTTAGCGAAATAGAATTAGCGGGAGGTGCAGGCGCATAATGGCGATTGAATATTGGCTTATCAATGGTAAAGATAAATTGCGCTTCCCCGTAAATCCAGAATCGTTGAGCTATACGTCACCTTTCGGTTACGAAGAAACGGAGGTTGCGGGACTAGGAGAAGTTACGACGATTGGGTATCGCGGGCTTAAGGAGTTTACGATTTCGACGTTCTGGCCTGCGTCGTATAATCCGACTTATTGCGGGTATTCGAAATTTATGTCACCGGCAAGCTTCGTTTCAAAAATCGAAAGTTGGCGTAATAAACGGATTCCGATTCGTTTGGTAGTAACGGGAATTAAAGGCGTTAACTATAAAGTTACCATTCGTGATTTCGAGGTTCAAGCGGAACGAGCAGGATCGCCTGGTGACGTTTATTTTTCGTTAACTTTAAAGGAATACCGAGACGTTACTGTTAAAAAAATAGATTTATCGAAGAAAAAGCCTCCAAAAAAGAAACCACGCCCATCAAAACCGAAGCCAACGCCTCCAAAAACTTACAAAGTCGTAAAAGGCGACTGCCTGTGGAAAATATCGAAAAAATTTTACGGTAAGGGTTCCTTATGGAGGAAAATATATAACGCAAATAAGAAGGTAATTGGAAAAAACCCTAACCTTATTTATCCAGGACAAAAGTTGGTGATTCCGAAATGATAGGTGAAACGATTTCAGTAGTTTATTATACTGACACAAACGCCTACTATATTACCCCATTAGTGAAATCAGTTGAGTGGTCTGGGGACACTACGGAAGCATCACGGAAATGCGAGATTACTTTAAATAATACGATAAACGGAACAACAAGAGCTATTAGCGTTCAGGTCGGAAAGGAAATTCGACTATTTGTTAATAGCTCTGAAATTTTCCGAGGAGTTATTTTTGAGACGGAAGTAAACGATACGGGCGAATTTTCTCTATCCGCACGAGATTTTAACCATTATTTAACCAAAAACACCGATTCAATGGTTTTCAAGAAAACGAAAGCCTCGCAAATTATTAAATCAATATGCAAGAAGTTTGATATTCCATACGGTCATATTGATGACACAGGCTACGTTATCCCTAAGTTAATTCTTCGCGATAAAACGATTTACGATATGATTATTATCGCGTTAACCGAGACGAAGAAGAAAACGGGCAAAGTATTCGTGCTTGGTAACGAAAAAGGAAAACTCGTTTTGCGCGAGCGTAAGAATCAAGTCAAACGTTTAGTAATTACGGATGGCTCGAACTTGTTAAGCGCTTCTTACTCGGAATCAATTGAAGACTTGCGTAATAGTGTGCGCATCACAGGTAAATCGGGCGAAGATTCAAAAGGAGTTACTGTTACTGATAAAGGCTCGATTAAAAAATATGGACTTATGCGTGAAAAAAAGCATGAAAGCGATAAAATAGATACGCAACTTAAGCCGATTGCCACAGCGTTATTAAAAGAGTTAAACAAGGTTGAGAAAGAATCGAATGTTGACGCTATTGGAGACTCTTCGATAATCGCCGGGAAAATGGTTCAAGTTAGCGAAAAGATGACGGGGCTTTCGGGTGGCTTTTACGTTATAACCGATTCTCATACGTTTGAAGCTAACGGAACGCATACGATGTCGTTAAAGATTTCGAAAACGCTTGAATTGAACGAAATCGAATACGAGCCACCCGAAGAGGCTAAAAAGAACGAAGGAGTTGCGGATGACGGTAAGAAAATAAAAGGCGTTGCCTACCAGACGGGTTATGTTGCTACTGCTTATGCGCCTGCCCTCGGCGGTATTAACGGCAGTGGAACGACGGCTAGTGGTACAAAAGTCGTTGAAGGACGCACGATTGCGGTAGATCCTAACGTGATTCCGCTAGGATCGGTTGTTGCATTGTATATCCCGAGTTTGAACGAATATAGTGGTTTATACCTTGCGGAAGACACGGGCGGAGCGATCAAAGGTAAGAAAATCGATGTCGCGGTCAAGGCTTCAAAAGCGAAACAGTTCGGTGTTAGAAATGCACAAATCGCGATACTCGAACGAGGAAAGGGACGTTCTGACGCGCGAAGCAAGGCAAAGAAATGGGGAAGTGTCGAAAGTAAGTGGAAGAAAAAGCTTGCCGAGAATGCCGACTCAGGAAGTGCTGCGCTTGATAAACGGAACAGCGTTGTTAAATTAGCAAGAAGTTTCAAAGGCAAACTTCGTTATTCTTTTGGAAGTAAAAATATCGCGAATGGATCCGGTGATTGTTCCGGTTTTACCAACTACGTGTATAAAAAAGCAATCGGTATGGAGATCGGACACGGTACGTCAGCGCAAATTCGAAAAGGAACGCAAATACCGAAATCAAGTGCGCAAGCGGGCGATCTAGTTTTCTTTCAAGGCACATACCGCGCAGGCGTTTCTCACGTTGGCATAGTGACTCGCCCAGGTTATTGCGTAAGCCTTGCTTCAAGCGGATGTAAGGAGCACAGTTATACGACAGGTTATTGGGGTAAGCATTATATGGAAATTAGGAAGGTGTTGCCGTAATGGAAAAACGACAAGGAATTGAAGGTTCCGCAGCGTCGCGAATGATTCAGTTAATTCGTAAGCACGGATATAATCGAGATATTACAATTGAAATCGGAACCGTTGCGACAACGCTACCTAATCTTTCGATAAATATTGACGGTGTGACACTCGACATGGACGATTTAATTTTATCAGCAACTGCCGAAGAAAGACGTCTACAGCCGGGAGATACCGTTATTGTTATTGGAGACGACGACACTCAATTCTATTATGTAATTGACAAGGCGGTGGTGTAATGGCGTTGACACCCGAAAACAATTCCGAGTTAATCGACGAGCTTGACGTTGGGGAAGACGTCGAAATCGAGCCGTCTAAAACGTGGGCAATCGATTTCAAAAACGGAACAATTGGTGGATTTATCGACGAATCCGAAGCGTTGCGTCAATTCGTCGTAAAAGCGTTATTGACTGAACGCGATAAGTACGTGATTTATTCGGATGAATACGGCACAGAACTTCAAGACTTAATAGGCGACGACACTACGCTCGACTTAATGAATTCGGAAATACCACGTATGGTTTACGAAACATTGGCGTACGATGACCGAATCGAAGACGTCACAGACATCGAATGTATGCGTGAAGGTGACAAACTCTTCATTACCTTTACGGTTGTTCCCGAAAGTGGCGCATCGTTTACAGAGGAGGTGGAATTATAGTGGCATTCGAAGAAATGACACCGGAGCTTCTGCACGAAGCAATGTTAGAGGCGATTGACGACGCAATCGATAAACGCGAAGGATCCGTTGCTCACGATTTACTTTACCCGGCAGCAATCGAAATCGCCAACGCCTACGTCGAACTCGATTCTGTACTTGGGTTAGGATTCGCGGAGACAGCGGAAGGCGTTTATTTGGATCTGAGAGCAAGTGAATTCGGAATCACACGAAAACCCGCATTAAAGGCGCAAGGTAGCGTTGTGTTAACTGGCCCTACGGACACATTAGTACCGTCAGGCACTCGACTACAAACGGAAACCGAAATCTTTTTCGTCACATTAGAGGATGCGGTACTCACGAACGGAACAGCAACAGTAACGGCCGAAGCTGAAACGGGCGGAATTGATGGGAATGTTGCGCCTAACACGATTACTGCATTAGCACCTGGCGACCTTTACGGAGTGGTTTCCGTTAATAATCCGCTAGCATTCGACGGTGGCGCCGATGAGGAAGACGACGAGTCGTTACTGAAACGCTTGAAAGACCGTGTTCAGAAGCCGGCAACGTCTGGCAACGTGGCGCATTATTACCAATGGGCGATGGAAGTCGCGGGAGTTGGAGACGCAAAGGTTTATCCAACTGCTGACGGACCTGGTACGGTAAAAGTCGTTCTACTTGATACGGAAAAAACAGCGCCAACACAAGCAATAATTGACGTGGCCACAGTATATATAAACGAAAATAAGCCGATTGGGGCGACCGTTACTGTTGTAGGAGCAAGTGAGTTAGCGGTAAATGTTTCCGCAACATTAACGCTTGCTGCTGGCGCAACGGTTGAGGAAGTTACCACGCAATTTACGGACGCGTTACGAGAATACCTTAAGTCTATCGCATTCACAGGCGATTTGATTCGTTATACGCGGATTGCCAACCTAATGCTCGATGTTCCGAATATTATCGACTACTCGAATTTAACGGTGAACGGTGGCACAAGCAATATTCAACCGACGGATATACAGGTAGGCGTTGTTGGAACGGTGGTGTTTACGTAATGCAGAAACGCGACCTTAAGTACGCTATGCACAGCTATTTACCAAATTATTACGAGGAAATTCGTGAGGCTAACACAATCATCGATGTAGAATCGATGGCGATAGAACAATTAAACAGCGATATTCAAGACGTTCTAAACCAGTTTTTCGTAGACACAGCCACGTGGGGGCTTGCGAATTGGGAAAGTCTCTGCGGTATCCCAACCGATGAATCGAAACCGTACGACCAACGTCGTTCTGTTATAAAATCGAAGATTCGCGGAATAGGCACAGTGACAGTGTCGCTAATTAAAAACGTTGCCGAATCGTACGCAAACGGTGGAGTCACGGTAACGGAAGATTCGGAAAATTATACCATAAAGGTTAAATTCGTTGGTAAGTTAGGGATACCTCCTAATATCGACGACATCAAAAATGTGTTGCGTGAAATTATCCCAGCTCATTTGGTGATTACCTATGAATTCACCTTCCTGACATATGATCAAGCGAAAGTACAATTTGCAAGCTATGACGCGATGTTGGCTAAAACGTACGATGACGTACTAAATGGTAGATAAGGAGGATTCACGATGGCTACAACGAAATTAGGGCTGCCGCTTATAACGGGCAATATGAATGCTGACGTTGTGCGAGATTTAAACGCTTTGGCCAACGGAGTTGACGGAAAGGTCGGGGTGGCGAACGGACTCGCAACGCTAGGGGCAGACGGCAAAGTTCCGCAAAGTCAACTGGATGTACAACCGCCCGCTGACGCTTCAATAACGGTCAAAGGTATCGTTCAGCTTTCAGCGGCAACAAATAGCACTTCAAACACACTAGCAGCAACGCCGAGTGCCGTGAAGACTGCGTATGATAAGGCGGTTTCCGCGTCAACTGCCGCAGGTACTTCGATTACTGACACCGGAAACTATTTTACAGCTGAGGACGTGGAAGGAACACTTCAAGAGATCGGGCAAACGTTAAATTCGATGCGGGGCTCGCTTATAGCATCAACAAATAATTTGCTCGGAATGTAAGGACGGTGGTTAAATGCCAACAATAAATGACGCAACGGTCGTCGCACAAGCGTACGACACGAGTGGTAACGGCGGGCGTAAATTAGTACGTTTAGCAAACGGGCGGCTAGTTGCCGTTCTTAAAACAGGCAGTGGCTTCTACATTTATAAATCAACGGATAACGGAGCAACCTGGACAAAACTAGTTACAGAATCGAATAATATCGGTGACGTAGCTATGGTTGCGATTGGAAATAACATTGGATTATTGCGCGGAGCAGGAAGCACAAGTATTAACTTTTCTGTTGTTGATGTCGTAAATGATAAGTTAGTAGGCGGGGTATCAGTAGTCGACTCGGGGCAGTCTGCTATCGGTAATGTATCTCTTGCGATTGATGACACAGGCACAGAATTACACGCAGCATGGGCATCGAAAAACAGCGGCTACCCAAACTCGTTCAACATCCGTTACGCAAAAGGAACGATCAATGCAGATGGTAGTGTAAAGTGGAGTAGTATAGAACAGATTACGGCTGAAAATAACGGAGCTTTTCATCTTCGTAATCCTTCTATCGCTTTAGGTAAAGATAACGTTCCATTTATTGTAGTTGAGTCGGAAAATGTTGCGTATATGAATGATAATACCGCGTTATCATCTAATTCTGTAATATTACTAAAACGAGATAAGATTCTTCCTTATTCAGCAAATGTTCATTTGAATTGGAGTGCTAAAACTATATATAACGGTTCTTCCTACCAACAAGTTTCTCCATCCGCCATATTCGTGCCGAAAAGCATTAACGGGCTGGTGAACGGTCGTATTTGGGTTGTATGGCACGGAACCGATTCAACGGACAGTACGGTATATAATTTGAAAGTTGCTTATTCGGATGACAACGGTATTACGTGGTCGGCTGCTCAAAAGTTAACAAATGGAAATACATTTGCGCATAATTACGCATCCATCACGGCTAATAAATATAATGAGGTTTTTGTTGTCTGGCAAGGGACTTCTTCGAACATTCGGGAAGTTAAATTTATAAAGTGGTCTAATAACGCTTGGGGAAGCGTTATTACTAAAACTAACGTAGGAAATAACTTAGACCGTTATCCATCTGCGTTATACGATCCAAACTTTAAGTTTATTGAACCTTTATTCATTTACATGGGTGTCTCGAAGGTCGGAATCTTCGGAAATTGGTCAATTATTTCTGCGGCAGAAGGCGAAATCGGCACAAAGTCCAACCGCAATTCGCTTTTAACCTATTCGATTACATCGGATTCAATGTCGACTATCACCGAAAAAATAAACGGCACTGTCGTTAATACACGCTCAAACCCGGTAAGTGGTCAATCGTTTACTGTATCGTTATCACAAGCGCAATGGGATGCGATAAAATACGGAAAGTATAAAGACGCATCTGGCGGACTGAATACGTTAACTATCGAAATGGGGAGTGACAGTTGGGTATACACGTTTGACAAACGGTTGGCGTCTAGTGATGACGTTTTGAGTGCGGTTAAGGCGGTACAAGATTCTCAAAATACGTTTTTGCCGAGTGTTAAAGCGAAATTAGCGAGTGCTATTCGTGGTAAGGGCGGAACGGTTAACGATGCGGATTCGTGGGGTACGATGAAGACTGCGATTGATGGAATTCAATTAGGTGTTGTAGGTGGAAAGAAATTCGCAAGCGGTACAGCTACGGCAAACGGCGGTAAATTGTTATCCGTTTCCGGTTTAACGTTTACACCATCCGTAGTTATTGCTTATAGAAATTCATCCGATAATTCGGATACATCGTTTATTAATACAAGGGTTAAGATTTCATCAACTAGTTATAATCATTTAGATTATACTGCTACCGTTTCAATGACAGGTTTTACAATGGGGGTAGACACTGCGAACGGAGTTTATAATTGGGTTGCGTATGAATAGGAGGGGATATCGTGAGCAGAATTGGTAGACGCATTTATTTCGAAAAATCAACCGGCAACATCATTATAGACAAAGGCGAAATGCAAGGCGCAGTCATCGCAACAACCATCGAACAAGACATCGCAACCTTTACGGCATTATCTGAGCGCAACCGAGACACCTTCGATGTGATTGAATTACCATTCGGTGCATACGCTCAGGACTTTGCGGAGTGTAACGGGTATCGCGTTAATCCCGATACAAAAACGTTAGAGTTTACTTATCCAGAAAAACAACCGCCATCTGAACCCCCAGCGCCGCCCGTTTATCAAAAGCCGTTGTCGGAACAATTAACGGAATTGCGGGCACAGACGCAACAATTAAACGATGATTTTATGGCGTTAGCGGATTTTATTACTAACGTGAACGGAGGTAACTGACAATGGTTTATACGTTTAAAATCGGCCCATACGCAAGAGCGATTTACATTTACGGGAATCAGCGATTTATAGCGCGTGACGGTTACACAGGGATTCCCGAAGAGTATCACCAGCCAGTAAAAGAGTACGCCGCCAAGAACTTTACGCAGTCACAGCTTGACTATGCGTTATATAAAGCGTGGATTAGTCAGCAGGATTATGCGGACACAGTAGTAGCGTTAGCGGAATAAATCGAAAGACGGGTTTACAGTACCCCGTCTTTTTTTCTTGCGTAAATCACGGAAAGGAGGACGTAAGATGACCGAGCCAAATAACCGCGAGCTTAACGATAAAATCGCAGACATTCGTGAATGGCTAGTACGGATTGATACAAAAGTCGATTACCTCAACGAAGTGAGATCGACAGCAGAACGCGCAGAACAGAAAGCGGAAAAAGCGTTAATGAAAACGGACGACATCGATAAAAATATCGATCAAATCCGAACAACAACGAAGTGGGCGATTGGCTTAACGATAACCTCGATCCTTAGTATCGGCGGACTTATCGTAACAATCGCTTTTTAATTGGCGCACGGCGCTGTGACAACGAAGGTGCAACGCCGAGCTTACCGATAATAATATACGAAGTAAATCGGAAAATCAACGGAGGGGATTCAAAATGGGAAAAATCGTAGATATATCGCATCATCAGGGTAAGATCGATTGGGATGCTTTTGCAAAGGACGTCGACCTTGTTATTATACGGGTTCAGGACGGTTCTACCACGATTGATCGCGAGTACAAAACGTACGTAGCCGAGTGTAAAAAACGGGGCATACCGTTCGGTCATTACGCGTTTACTCGGTTTGTTTCAGTTGCCGATGCGAGAAAAGAAGCGCAAGACTTTTACGCACGAGGCGATAAAGACGCGCTATTTTGGGTTGCGGACGTCGAAGTTAAAACGATGGACGATATGGCTGCCGGTACACAGGCGTTTATTGATGAATTGCGGAAACAAGGCGCAAAGAAGGTCGGAGCTTATTTCGCGCACCACGCTTACGAACAATGGCAACTCGACAAGGTAAAGGGGATCGATTTTAAATGGTTTCCGCGTTACGGACGAAATGACGGTAAACAGAACGCCAAGCCCGCGTTTAAATGCGATATGTGGCAGTACACGTCATGTGGTCGAGTTGCCGGTGTAAATGGAGACGTTGACCTAAACGTATTAATTGGCGACAAAGACCTCGAATGGTTTATCGGTAAAAAGAAAACGCCTGCTCCGAAGAAGCAAGGCGGTGTTAAAAAACAAGCGATAGTTTCGTATCCTGGTAAAGTAATTAAACGAGGCTCCACCGGAAAAGACGTGGAGCGTATTCAACGTGCAGTAGACGTTAAACCTGACGGTATTTTCGGAAAGGTAACCGAAGAGGCAGTTAGAGCGTACCAAAAACGTAAAAGTCTTTCTGTAGACGGTATTGTAGGCCCAAAAACGTGGAATATGATGTTTTAATAAAAACGAAGGAGTGACGAAAAATGAAGCGAGTTAAGTTCGAGCACATTTTTGCGTTTGCGATTATTGCCTTGTTAGCCGGATCTCTTTATGTATTCCGCGGAGACAAAGAGACGGTCTATTTAATTATCGGCGTTTTAGTTAACGCGTTAGGCGCAATTACTGCTTATTTCTTCACGAAACACAATCCGAGCAAAAGCGAATCGAACGATAAATAAACGAAAAATTTACGAAAGGGTGGAATCTTTCTTGCCCCCTTTCGCGTATACATAAAATAATGGTAATATAAGAAGAAAACGGGAGGGTTTACGGTGGGGTTAAAATCGATATTCAAAAAACGGATTAATTTAGATATTCTTTCAGGCGGAAATCATATAACGAATAAAGAATTACCAGTACCGATAAAAAATGCAGTGATGATTGAGGGTGATCAACGGGGAGCCGTTGTAATTCAAGTACCGTTTGCATCGAAATTGCCGTTCATACTCGACGGCATTGAATGGGAAGAATCCGCAAAACGTAGCGGGGGCAAAGCGGCTGCCGGCGCGATCCTCGGATCGCTTGCGGGTCCGGTTGGAACTATCGCCGGCGCTGCGATCGGTGGTCGCCGACGTGATAATTCGAAGGCTTACGTTTATTTGATAAACCCGGAAACCAACGAAGAAGTAACGTTGCACATTCGGTGTGATGAAAAGACTTATCGAGAAATAGCTTCGTTAATGTAACGCCATCCTTTCGAGGGTGGCGTCTTTTTTTTTGTTTATTTTTTTAGCGACAAGCAACCGACAAGCCCAGTACGTCATACAATCGTATTACAAGAGTACGCAACATAACGTACTTAAGTGCGAAAGGAGTGACGCAAATGGCGATACGACAGCCGGTTTACTTTAATGAAACCATCGACGGTGATTTGTGGCAACACGCAGCACAATACGGTAACTTTTCTGCGTACGTGAAAAAATTAATTAGACTCGATATTGAGCGAGGCCTTACGAAACCGCCGAAGCCTAAACGGACCCCACCGCCAAGTTTTCCGGCAACCCCACCGAAACTATTTTCGAACATTCCACGCAATTAACTCGCCAAACGTTCGAGTAACCAGGCGATAGCTGCACCGATCCCACTACCGATTAAGAAAGGCATATCGACACCTCCGAAATTTAATTTTAACGTACTTGCATTTTTAGCGTCCCATGAGCATAAGCTGTTGGCGTGAAAGGCAACGCCGAAAACGTACAGCTTAACCGTCTCGTCCGCCGACGCTGACGGTTTTATTTTACCCTTTACGCGTAACATTTATGTATTACACGAAAGGAGCGTTTAAAATGGCGAAAGTAGAAACGATTGATTTCCGTTCGTTCGTAAAAAACGAATGGAGGTCGGAAAGAAAACGAGACCACGCATTTAAAGTGGTTGCGCTTGGTGGCGGTTTATTCGCAGTACTCGCACCTAAGTTGGCTTACGCACAGGCAACGAAAGCCGACAATTCCTTTTCGAATATTTACTCCGCAATTATGAACCTTGCCGATTGGATCTGCGTAGGAGTGTTGATATTTGCGGGCGGAATGTGGATGCTCGGACATCGGTCAAAGGCGCTAGAATATGCTATAGGCTGCTGCTGCGGTTATTTATTATGTAGGCATGCGATCGACATTCGTGATTTTCTAAAATCGATTTAAACGGAGGTGTCTGCGGTGAAATTTACGTTACAAGACGGTTTGTTAGCGCAAGTATCGATAAAAGGACCGATTTTACAGGGGGTTAACGCAGCAAAAGACGGGCTTACTGAACACATCGTAAATTCAATCGGACATACAATCGTTGATTGCGCTTACTACGTAAGCCAACTTTTAACCGTAAATATGCCAATAATCGGAGGTTGTATTGTTTTAGGTTGCGGCATAATGATGATGGTGACGGGTGACGTCGGCAAGTGGTTATCGCGTTGTTTAATCGGATTAGCGGGGGCGGTCGTATGGTTAATCTCGGTATAAGCGGTATATGGCGTAATAATCGAATTAAGACGATAAAATGGTCCGACTTCTTTCGGTACGAAAAGAACGAAATGGTCACATACAGGCTAACACCGCACCAATCGGTAACCAACAACACAAACCGAAAACTATGGCGTCAATTACACAAAATGTACTTGATATATGAATCGAAATTATCGCGTTTGACACGAAAAGGTTTACGGTTCAGTTTCCGCGAGAAAGACGTTATTTGGTACGACGTTGTTTTCCGGGTAATTGACGGTGAAAAGCGAATCGAGTTCTACGTATCTACTGCGCAGTTATGGTCGAAGAAATTACGCGAAACAATCGAAGACCGCATGAAAGTTACGATTGAAGAAGTCGAAAGGGAAACGTTACAAGTACCGCAAGAAAATACAGTCGTTCAAGAATTACGTTATTTGCGAAATGACATCTTTTCATTACACACGGACGCAACCGAACAAACTTCGCCTATCTCGTCAATTTTAAGCGCGGTAGACGACTTGAGCGAGGATGGCGACTTTGCTCGGTTGAGTATCGCGACTGAAACTATAAACCACCGTAAATGGGCACAAAATGCCGCGTACGCGCACGATAAACTTGCGAAGGGGGTAATACCCCAACGCGGTCGAATGTCGCTTACACGGGTGTCTAAAGGCGTTAAAAACGGTATTGCGAAGCTGATATACGAAGTTCATTCGCTAGTTACTGACGTGTTTAAAGCGGTTGAAAAATCGTTCATTAAATCGGACTCCAAAGACATCGAAACGCCCGAGATTAAACCGTTAGAAACCGATACAACGCGGCTCGGAAATAAATCCGCAGCTAAACGATACCAACCGGTTTGGCGTACGCATATTCGTATAGCTGCGCATTGTAATTCGAAATTACGTACGGACCTTGTCGCGAATACTATTTCGTCTGCGTTCGGTGAACTAGGTGAAGACAACGAGCTACACCGAATCAAAATACGTGTGAACGGTAAACGCGTTAAGATTATCGAAGAACTTAACACACTACAACTTTCTGCGCAAACGAAAGCGGACGGCGACGCAAATTTGATGTCATGCGATGAGCTCGCCAAAATTGCCTTACAACTGCCAACGCGTGACGTGCAGATGCGCTATGAAGATGCGTTGTCGGTGAATCGCAAAGTGGAAACGGAAGTGCCGGCAGTATTCCGTGGCAAAGGCATAACGTTAGGTCATTCCGAGTTTAAAGGCGATTCTGTGCCGGTGAAAATTCCGGTTAAAAATTACGACGAATTATTTCGGACTTACGTTTTCCAGGGATCGCAAGGCATGGGAAAAGACACCGCGTTAAAGAATTTCGTTATAGATGCGTGCTTGGAACACGGGATAGGCTCGATTGTTCCTGATGCTATTTGCGAAGACGGCTCGCGCGGTCTTGCCGACGGTTTACGTGATGCTTTGCCGGCTGATAAAATCGTTGACCTCGACTTATCTAATGTTGACTGGCCGGTGCCGATGGACTTGACGGAAATTGTTGCGAAATTAGGACGTAACGGAGTAAATAGGTTCGCGCAAGAAATTATCGACTTTTTCGGAGACTTGGCGGAAATGGCACGGTCGCGGGCTATCTTACGGGAGGCAGCGAAAGCAAGCGGCGGCTCGTTACTCGCAGTAAAATTGCTATTAGAAAACGAGGAATACCGGGCGCGTCGAGTAAAAAAACTGCGCGAAGAAGGCAACGAACGACTAGCGGAGCAAATCGAAGGCTGGGGCGACAATAAAAAACTAGGCGCGAAAGCTGACGCTATCCTTTATCGATTAGATGAACTTTTCGGCGATGACGCTTTATTGCATATCTTTGCGCAAGACCCGCACCCTGACGTTAACTTCGAAAAGTGGATAGCGGAAGGAAAAGTCGTTATTTTGCGGATTCCTAACCGAAAGCTCGGCACACTCGCAACAAAAACGTTAATGCACTGGATCGTGCTAAAAACGTTTATGACGAAGCTATTAATGGATCGCGCAGACATCGGCTGTTTTCTCGTATTTAACGAACCGCATCAGTATATGACGGACGGTTTGCAGCGTTTATTACAACGCCTGGTACTCGAAGGGCGTAAGTGGCGCCTGGGTTCGTTGTTCGCGTTTCATCACGTGGGACTTCTCCCACGGGCGTTCGCCGACGACTTGCAAGCGTCCGGTACGAATTGGTTTCTATTCGCGAATACCCACAAGGGAGTTTACGAAAGGTTATCGGAGGAACTTTCGCCGACCTTCGATGTCGAGTCGGCTATGCAAACGGAACGATACCACGCAATATGTTTACTACAATTCGGGGGCAGACGGCAGCATCCGTTTCTTGTGCGAATGGCACCGCCACCGACGCAAACGTACGATAATTCGTTCCTTACCGCCCGGCACTCACGGATGTATGGGCGGAAGTGGACGGAAGTCGAGCGGATGATTCTCGAGCGCGAGCGTGGCGCTTCTTGAGAAAAAAAAGGTACAAACCGTTTATTGTTAAAGGGTAAAAAAGCCCACCTAATAAGAGGCGGGCTTTACATTGTTTTTAGTACACAATCTTGAATACGTTGTATTCGATGTCGTCAAAACCGTTTTCTTCAATAAACGCCTGTTCTTCAAAACCGATCAAGTCTAAAGCTTCATCCACTGTTAAACTGCGGTTTGTTAAAACCTCTCCCACTAAGATGTCTTCGTAAAATACTTTTACCATCTTTCATTCCTCCTAAATTTTTATTTTCTGTTGACCTCTTGTTGTTACTAATAATATAACATATAATTAATTGCATGTAAAGTATTATATGATAAAATCCAAAAATTATTTGGCGCTTTTTTTCTTTCGGGCGTATTCTTCTAGGTCGGCTTTTAAATAAAGGCGCGTTTTCCGGCTCTCGCCAAACTCAATAAAAGGGATAATCTTTCCGGTTGCTACCGACTGGTTAAAAGCTGATACAGATTGGCCGGTAATTTGTCGGGCCTCCTCTTGCATTACAAGATTGTTTTTTATCCATTTTTTAATTTCTTGACTGTTCATCGTTTTCCTCCAGTATTGGTTTAAAGTATTTTTCTTCTGCTTCTTTTCTTGCGGTGATCGCATCTTCTTTTTTCTCAAAATAACCCAGGCTAATTTGTTTTCCTTTAAAGCCGATGTATGCTTTCCACTTTTTTCGGCTTTCCATCCACATAACACCTTTGTGGCCACTTTTATTCTTTTTGTGCAGTTTGGCTTTTAGTGCTGTCTTTCTGGTTCCATCTACTTTGTCTTGCTCAATATGCTTTTTTACCCCTTTGTCGCGCTTTATCGGCTGTTTACATCCACAACTTTTATAGTGTCCGTGTAACAAGCTGTAGCCTTGTAAATAAACAGTTTTTCCACAGCTGCTGCATTTGCATTCCCATAAAAGAGTGTTGTTAGTGCCCCTTTGATCGCTTAATTTAACAACGGTTAGCTCTCCAAACTGTTGCCCGGTTAGATCGATTCGCTTTGAGTCTACTCGTTTTGGCATTAAGCAATCTCCTTTGTTCCTAAAAATGTTTTAATACCTTTTTCAATACGGTAAAAATCAACCATTTTTGCACCGCGTTTAAGAAAATTGTTATATACAGAAGCATATTCAATTTTTGTTAACTCTTCTTGCACCTCAACACATTCAGAATCCATATATCTTTCGATTGTGTAAGTCATAGTATCTTTATTGCCGATGATGACCATCTTGTGAATACGGTTAGCTTTTTTGATTTGTGCCCATGCCATTTTAAGCGCTCCTGTAAGATACTCCTTTGCACTTCCTCCAAACTTCACAACTGCTGCTCTTGCGATCTCCCAAGCTCTAACCATTACTTTTTTAGTCATCTTTATTTCCTCCCGTCGTTTCACTATCTGTATAAATAATAACATGCAATTAATTATATGTAAAGTGATTTGTTAATATTTTTCAGATTTCTTTTCGACAAAAGAGGACAAAGTGGAACAAACGTAGAATAAGATACGCGAAAGTGTGTTCGGTTATCAAGCGTAAATGTACCCGCCAAACGGCGGGCGGTGTGCGGGTGTTTAACGTCTTTTACTTACGATTCCTTTTAACGGTGTAAACGAATTGTGTTGGCGTTTAACATCGTTGTTGGTCATTTGAATGTACCGTCTTACCATCGACATATCGGAGTGTCCGAGTATTTTCTGTAGGCTGAACGGATCACCGCCATTCATAATATAGAAGAGCGCTCCGGTGTGTCGGAAGGTGTGCGGGCTAACTCGTTTGTTAAGAACGCCGGCTTTTTCGCCTATTTCTAACAATCGTTTTCGCCACGTATTAGGTGCCAGCTTATGACCGTCATACGTCAAAAACAACGTTTCTTCTTCGAAATCTTCCGTTTCCTCTATATATTCGCGAAGTAGTTTTACAGTATGTGCCGAGATAGGAACGGTTCTAGCCTTTTTGGTTTTTGTTTTATCGCCTTCTAATCGAATTTCACCGGCTTTTAAATCAACGTTGGATCGTTTCATCGCTAGTAATTCCGAAGCGCGAACCATCGTGTCTAACATGACGTAAATCATCACTCTATCGCGAAATCCTACGTATAAATCATCGTCCAAGACCGCCAGCATTCGTTTAACTTCTTCTTGCGTGAAAGATTCTAACGTGTCCTTTGCGGTTTTTACCGGCTTAAATTTTTCGTGGACTGGCGTGTCGATATATCCCTCGTTATAACAAAAACGCAGAAAGTGACGAAGCGTTCGTATCCTAACGTTTACAGTTACGGGTGTTACGCCTAAATCATTGAGCATATAATCGATATAACCGCGAAATACAATCGGTGTTATTTCTTCTTTCGTTAAGTCTTGCTCCGTATACTCCAAGAACCATCGGAAGTGCGTGTGATAATCGGCAATCGTTACTGGCGACAACCCCTCCGTTTGTTTATACGCCATAAACGTATCGAACATTTCCGTCATCGTCATCTGATTGACGGCACGTATTGCCGTTTCGGTTGCCTTGCGCTTCCCCTTCCGTTTTGTCTTCGATAAGTACGACTGCATAAAAATAACCTCCTACGTATAAAAATTAGGAAGTTACGAGCGAGGTTTCGTAAATAGGATTAACACGGTTTCCGTATGACACTTTCGAAAATCCTAGTGGTAATTCGCGCTAAATCACCGTTATAAATCAACGGGTAAATCATCGCTAAATCAGCGTCAAATCAACGTTTGTTTGGCGGGACCATGTGGGAATCGAACCCACCGGAGACGGCACGCGCCTCCCAAAAGGTTTTGAAGACCCAGGCAAGCACCAGCTACGCATCTGGCCCCATTTTTCCAACGATTTCATTATATACAAGGTTCCATGTATATTTCAAGCAGGCAACCGTCTTGTAAAATATGAAAACAAGATATAAAGTTAACTATAATAGCAAGATAGGCGGTGAATTCATGCGTTATTATACCATTGGAATGGCCGGGCATATCGACCATGGGAAAACAAGTTTGACGAAGGCGTTAAGCAATGTCGACACCGATACGTTAAAAGAAGAAAAAGAACGAAAAATTACGATTGAACCGGGTTTTGCGCCATTCCCATTGACCGAAGATATACATACTTCCATTGTCGATGTACCTGGACATGAAAAATTTATCAGGCAAATGATTGCAGGGGTGGCTGGTATCGATCTCGTATTGCTAGTAATTGCAGCCGATGAAGGGGTCATGCCGCAAACGCGTGAACATTTTGAAATTCTTTCTTTTCTCGGGATTGAGCGAGGTCTCGTTGTCGTTACGAAAATCGACAACGTGCAAAAAGACATGTTTGAGCTACTAAAGGAAGACATTCATGATTTAATAGGAGGCACCCCGTTTGAAGCCTTTCCAATTCACTTTGTTGACAGTCTTTCAATGAAAGGGATTGATTCATTAAAGTCGTCTATTTTAAACCAGCTTGAAACGGTAGCGCAAAGAAAAAGATCTGGTCCTTTTCGCATGCCGATTGACCACGTATTCACCGTTAAAGGGCAGGGTACTGTCGTCCGCGGAACTATTTTTGAAGGGTCGGTTGGACAGGGGGATCGCCTCGTTCTCGAACCAAAAGGAAGTGAAGTTAAAGTTCGGCAGCTTCAAGTTCATCGCCAATATCAAACAAAAGGAATGGCAGGACAACGGGCGGCTCTAAATCTTTCTGGGGTGTCACATGAAGAGATTAAGAGAGGAGATGTGCTTATATCAGCACATTCCTTTATTACAAGTGACACGATTGATATCCGTTTGAAAACCGTGAAGAACGTAAAACCGTTAAAGCAGCGGGCACCGATTAAGTTTTATATTGGAACCGCCGAGATGATAGGAAAAATTGTTTTTTTCGACCGCAATGAATTGCTGGAAGATAATGAAGCCGTTTTTTGCCAGGTTCGATTACATTCCCCCGTTGTCGCTAAAAGAGGCGATCGTTTCATTATACGAAGACCGTCACCGGAAGAGACAATAGGTGGCGGTGAAGTAATAGAACCGGCCGGTGAAAAATACCGATTTGGCTACGAGACGATTAACCGATTGAAAGCAAAGTGGGAAGGTTCTCCGGAAGATCGTATAGAAGACATGCTTAAAAAGCATAAACTTTTGACCTTAAAAGAGTTGGAGCAGTCTACTAGCTTACAAGGAAGCGAATTGGTGAACACATTAAAAACAATGCAGGACGAAGCGATGATCGACAAAATTGATAATTCGTATTACACCCTTCTTGTTAGCATTGCTGATTGCAAGAAATGCACATGTGAAAGAATTTTGTCTTATCACAAAGAACATCCTTTAAAAATAGGGATGCCAAAGGCTGAACTGATTCAAGAACTTAAAGAAGAATATCCGGAAAGGCTTATAAAACACTGTTTGCATCAGTTGCTTAAGCAAGACGAGATTTCAATGAGCGATCAATATGTAAAAGAAACGGCCTTTCACCCTTCTTTTCCGAAAAAATGGGAGAAGAGGATGAATTCAGTAGTAAATGAACTCTATACGCAAGGCTTGCAAGCCGATTCGTTCACGAACCTCTACAAAAAGGCGCAGTTGCCGCAAGAATTGTTTACGGACTTTAAACATTTTTTAATACGGGAGAAATTAGCTGTTCCACTTGAAGAAGACCTTTTCCTTCATATAGGAGTTTTCGAAAAAGCAGTTTTTCAATTAAAAAAGGAGTTCCCTGGAGAATTTACCATTCAGGAGGCAAAGTCCGTTTTGAATTTATCTAGGAAGTATTTAATCCCTTTTCTTGAATTGCTGGATTACAAAGGAATAACAGAAAGAGTTGAAATGAAGCGCCATTGGGTGATGAAAACCGGAGATGAATAATTTCATCTCCGGTTTTCTAATTGTCCGTATAAACCTTCCTTTATTACTGCAAACTAATGTAGTAACATGTAATGCCTACTCTGGAGGTTTATAAAAAATGAATCTTGCTAATATTTTAACGATCATCGGATTTTTTGCTGTTGTCCTCGGCATACTCGTCACGATCATTATGCTTGTTTATTTTTATATTAAAGACCGCAATCAAAAAGAACATCCGACGTTAAGAAATTTTCCGGTGCTCGGCAGAATGCGTTATTTTTTGGAAAAAATCGGTCCGGAGTTTCGCCAATATTGGTTTAATAGCGATACGGAAGGAAAGCCATTTTCCCGCGATGATTATGAACATATTGTTAAAAGCGCGAAATATAAACGGGATATCGTCGGATTTGGTTCAAAAAGGGATTTTGAAAAGGAAGGATTTTACATAAAAAACTCGATGTTCCCCAAACTGACCGAAGAATTGAAAATGGATCGCGAAACGAAGGTAATGACGAAAAAATATGTTTTAGTAAACGAAACGTTGTTTACACAGCGGAAAGAGTACTTAAAAGATGAAGAAGCGGACGCAAATTTGCTTCATCCGGATGATGCTGTCATTATTGGAGAGAAGACGCAATATCCATTTGTCGTTAAAGGGCTAGTTGGAATGTCTGCTATGAGCTTTGGCGCACTTGGAACCAATGCCATCACCGCATTGTCTGAAGGGCTAGCAATTGCGAAAGGGACATGGATGAATACGGGTGAAGGCGGCTTGTCCAAGCACCACTTAATAGGCGGTGTTGACATTATTATGCAAATTGGTCCCGCGCTTTTTGGAGTCCGGGATAAGGAGGGCAATTTCAATTGGGACGCATTAAAGAAAAAAAGTGAAATCCCGCAAATTAAAGCGTTTGAATTGAAACTTGCACAAGGAGCAAAGGCGCGTGGAGGGCATATTGACGGCGACAAGGTGACGCCAGAAATTGCAGAAATCCGGATGGTCGAGCCGTATAAATCGATTGACAGCCCCAACCGTTTTAAGGAATTTGACAGCTTTGAAAAGTTATTTGACTTTATGGAACAAATCCGACAGTTTACGGGGAAGCCGGTAGGAATGAAAGTTGTCATCGGAAGCTTCAGTGAAGCGGATGAATTGGCAAGTCACATGAAACAATCCGGCAAAGGCCCCGACTTTATTACTGTTGACGGCGGGGAAGGCGGGACAGGGGCAACTTACCAGGAGCTGGCCGATAGTGTCGGGCTCCCGATAAAGTCGGCGCTGCCAATTCTTGATGCCGCATTAATCAAGCATGGTGTCCGAGATCGGGTAAAAATCATTGCTTCAGGAAAATTGTTCACGCCTGACCGGGTTGCGATCGCACTTGCGATGGGGGCCGATTTAGTTAATATTGCACGCGGGTTTATGGTCTCAGTAGGCTGCATTCAAGCGCTCCGTTGCCATTCCAATTCTTGTCCGGTTGGAGTGGCGACAACTGATCCGGATTTGCAAAAAGCACTTGTCGTTGAAGAAAAAAAATACAGGGTGGTTAACTATGTGTTAACACTAAGGAAAGGGCTGTTTCGTTTAGCTGCAGCGGCAGGAATTGATTCACCTGTTCATTTTCGGCGTGAACACATCATGTATAAAGATGACAAAGGAATCGTCACCCCTCTTGAAGACATTTATCAAAAAATCGTTCAACAAGGAAAGGATGCCGGGTAACCCGGCATCCTTTCTAATTGTTGCTCTTGCCAGATTTATTAAAATAGTACAAGTTAATTTTTTATTTTTTGTTTAACCCGTTCAATAGAGGGAAATGATAGTGATAACTTGCTAAAGGGAGTGAAGAAAATGGAAGTTAATTTAACGGCCGAGGAAGTCATTACCCAGATTAAGCAATTGGACAGGAATGGAGAATCACTAAAGAAGAAACAGGTGAAGGAAAGCCACCCCGAGTTGATGCGAAGCGCGCTGTATTATTATCCAAGTTGGCAAGATGCAATCGAACGAAGCGGAGTGAGTTGAGATAAGAAGGAACCAGCTGTTTGGCTGGTTCCTTCTTAAATTATAGGACATTCAAAAGAGTGCCTTCATATGATGTTACTGTACCAATAATAGCGGCTTCCTCAATTCCGTTTTCTTTTAGCCGCTGGACATACTCAAGGCCTTCTTTTTCCGGCAAGCTGACAAGAAGCCCTCCTGACGTAACGGCATCACATAAAATCATTTGTTCAATTTCCGTAAGTTCCGGATTATATTTTACAAGTTCACGAATCCATTTATGGTTCGCTTTTGTTCCGCCGGGGATGACTCCGTTGGTAGCTAATTCTTTAGTTCCGGGCAATATTGGAACGTTTTCAAATCTGATCGTAAATGTGACATTATCGCTGCCTTTTGCCATCTCGCTGGCATGACCGAGCAGTCCGAACCCTGTAATATCAGTAACGGCATTCGGATGAAGCCCCTTCAAACATTCTGCCGCCGTCTTATTCAATTGGGCCATTGTTTCGGTTACTTTTAAGAGTTGCATATCACTTAGCATGTCCCTTTTTATGGCGGTTGTTTGAATGCCGACACCGATTGGCTTTGTTAAAACGAGGACATCTCCCGGTTTGGCTCCGATGTTTTTATGCACGTTATCGGGATGAACGAACCCTGTTACGGAAAGGCCAAATTTTGGTTCTTGATCATCAATAGAGTGGCCGCCGACGATGATGGCTCCGGATTCCTTTACTTTATCTGCAGCTCCTTTTAGGATGTCACTGAGTATATCAGCCCCGAGCGCCTTTATTGGATAGCCGACAATGTTCAACACCGTTTTCGGAACCCCGCCCATTGCATAAACATCACTCAATGAATTAGCCGCGGCGATTTGTCCAAACATGTAAGGGTCATCGACAATAGGGGTGAAAAAGTCAACCGTCTGAATGATTGCGAGTTCATTTGAAATTTTGTAAACGCCAGCATCATCGGATGTTTCTAAACCGACAATTAGATTTGGATCATGTTCTCTTTCTGGTAAACGGCACAAAACTTGCGCCAGGTCGTCAGGACCAATTTTACATCCTCAGCCGCCTTTTGACGAAAGTGTAGTCAGGCGAATTCGATCACGATCAGTCATTCATCCGCACCTCCCTGATTGGAACTCTTTTTTAGTATAAACTATTTTTTTTATAAAGTGCGAAAGGTTATACTATAAGAAATAGAAAAATAAAAGGAGTGAAAAGCAAATGTCATTAAAAGTAAAAATCGAATTTTGCATGATGTGAAACTATGCGCCAAAAGCCGCGAGTCTCGCGGAAGACCTGTTCAATCATTTCCGGGCGGAGATCGCCTCTATCGAACTGATTACGAGCAAGGGAGGCGTGTTCGAAGTCACTGTAAATGGCTCGAACATTTACTCCAAAAAAGAAACAGGGAAATTCCCGGATCATTCATTTGTGATTGATGAAATGAAAAAGCTGCAAGAAGAATAGCGCATCCTTACCGGGTGTGCTATTCCCAGGGGGAGGGGGTCATCATTGTCAAACGTATTGCGAAGCTTGCCGGCTGTTCATACTGTCTTAAATGATCCGCGCTTGCGTGAAATTGTTCCGAAACATATTGCCGATTCCACAATAACGAAATGGGTGCAAGAAGAACTTTCCCATTTGCGGCAGCAAATTCTTCAGCCTTCATTTCAAGAAAAAGCAAGCAAAGAAGATTTTCTAACGCTTATTATTGAACATATGAAAGAGAAAATAGAGTTAAAGAATGATGTCTCTTTAAAAAGGGTCATTAACGCAACGGGCATTGTTTTACATACGAATTTTGGCCGGGCGCGCTTAAGCACTGAAGCAATCGAGCATATTGTGCAAGCGGCGAAAAATTATACAAATCTAGAGTATGATATTCATAGTGGAAAAAGAGGTTCACGGCACGATTTACTTGAAAAATTGATTTGTGAAGTATTGGGAAGCGAAGGGGCGATCGTTGTAAACAATAACGCTGCTGCCGTTTATTTTGTTCTAAAAGCATTCGCGAAACAGAAAGAAGTAATCATCTCCCGCGGAGAGTTAGTCGAAATCGGGGGGTCCTTTCGTGTGTCATCCATTATGGAGGAAAGTGGGGCAAGACTGGTTGAAATCGGGACAACCAATAAATCACATATCGTCGATTATGAAAAAGCGATTACAGAGAATACAGCTATATTAATGAAAGTCCATACGAGTAATTTTAAAATCATCGGATTTACAAAAAGTGTCCCAACTGAGCAATTAGTACGATTAGCAAAATCCCACGATCATATTCTCGTTTATGAAGATTTAGGAAGCGGGGCATTTTATCCATTTAGAGCGGCCGGAATAGGGGAAGAACCGCTTGTTTCGGAAGTTTTATCATCAGGTGTTGATCTTGTGACGTTTTCCGGGGACAAGCTGTTAGGAGGACCACAGGCGGGCATTATCGCTGGAAAGAAAAAATATATTGACCGGTTAAAGAAGCACCAGCTAGCACGTGTCTTAAGAGTGGATAAATTAACACTTGCCGGACTGGAGGCGACGATCAAAGCGTATCAAAATAAGGTAAAAGCAAAGCAGCTTCCGGTTGTAAGAGATATTTTAAAAACGGAAGAAGAACTATTGGGACTATTAAAGCGAATGGTTGAAAAGCTGGATTCAAGGAACATCACTTATTCAATTGAAAAAGATTTTTCCATGGTAGGTGGCGGAACAATGCCGGGCGTTCAACTGCCAACCTATGTGTTAAAGCTTTCGCATGAAAAAGTTTCCGCTAATGAAATGGCACAAAGATTACGAAATCAGCCGATCCCTATCATCGTCCGGATAAAAGATGATCATTGCCTCATTGACCCGAGAACTGTAGCCGAAGAAGAAGAAGAGGTCATCATTCGGACGCTCAATAAATGGTAACAAAAGCCAACTAAATGGTTGGCTTTTGTCATGCTGATATTTACGATCCTTTTGCCTGTTTTTGGCGCGTATGATTTCTATTCTTCACTTTTTTTGAACCATCGAGAGGCTCGGGTTGCGTTTCATATTGCCCTTTTGGGGAATTTCTGCGAATGTCTTTAAAGGTGTTTCGTTCAGCCATTTTATTACCTCCATTTAAAGAAACTGGAATAATTTTTTGATACATATGGCATAGTAACATGTATCCAACAATAGGAAAGGAAGATGTATTTATGCCATACCATAAAGACAAGCAACAAGCATTTCAAGCTGCACAGCAGGGCTATACACAGGCCCTTCAGGCTTATTCCCATGTTGAGCAAAATCATCCTGAATATGGAAGGCGAATGAAAGAATTTCGCCAGGAGGTAGAAGAAGCTCTGCAGCAAATTGAAAATGCAATGGAAGTTGCCTCGGAACATCAACGTGAACGGCTTGAACAATATCGAAATGAATTGTATTCAATTGCGGATCAAACCCATACAGAGTAAACTACTGTCTTTTTTTCGTTTTTTTATTGTTTTGACGTTGTGCTTCAGTTAAAGGTTCATTAGGCATGCTTAATTGTTCATTTCCAAATTCCATATTGTATCCGGCTCCCTGTCCCTGGCTACGGGCGGCATTCATGCCGGGACGAATATGATTTGCTTTATGGTTAGCCATGAAATCACCTCCATATATAGTTTGTCCTTATTTTCTTTTAAAAGCACTCCCTCTTTTTGGAGGGCTTTTCATATTGAGGTTATAAGAGTTGCTTATGACCTTTGATAACATTTATGTACTTTACTTATGAAACACATTTTCGTATGATAATAAAGGAAGCAATTGAAGAAAATTTATTGTGTTACAAAAAGACATAATTTCGACAATTTTTCTTCCGTTAGTGTATGATTGTAATGAAGAACGAAGGCAGCTTTTTATGGTGGCAGCATTCGATTTGTTTGTTGTGCCCCAATGAGCCTTTGTCAGCAAGACAAGGAGGAATGGATAATGTCTAAAAGTAAGAATGACATTTTCAATGCGCGTGCGACCTTCAGCGCAAATGGAAAAACTTACAACTATTATCGATTAAGTGCTTTAGAAGAAGCAGGAGTAGGGAAAATTTCCAAATTGCCTTATTCCATTAAAGTGTTATTGGAATCCGTCTTACGCCAGCATGACGGAAGAGTCATTGTAAAAGAACATATTGAAAACCTCGCGAAATGGGGAACAGACGAAGTAAAAGATATCGACGTTCCATTTAAACCTTCACGCGTTATTCTTCAGGATTTTACAGGGGTTCCTGCAGTGGTTGACCTTGCGTCTTTAAGAAAAGCAATGAAAGATATGGGCGGAGATCCATCGAAAATCAACCCTGATATTCCGGTTGACCTTGTCGTTGACCACTCTGTACAGGTTGACAAATTCGGTACGAACGACTCGTTAGCATACAATATGGACCGTGAGTTTGAACGAAATGAAGAACGGTATAAGTTGTTAAGCTGGGCTCAATCTGCTTTCGATAATTATCGTGCTGTCCCTCCGGCAACTGGTATCGTCCACCAGGTCAACCTTGAATATTTAGCATCTGTTGTTCAAAGCATGGAAGTCGATGGCGAGTTAGAAGCATTCCCGGATTCTCTAGTCGGTACTGACTCTCATACGACGATGATTAATGGCCTTGGTGTATTAGGCTGGGGCGTAGGTGGAATTGAAGCAGAAGCAGGCATGCTCGGACAGCCTTCTTACTTCCCAGTACCAGAAGTAATCGGCGTGAAGCTTGTTGGTTCACTTCCAAACGGCACAACAGCAACAGACTTAGCGCTAAAAGTAACACAAGTGTTGCGCCAAAAAAATGTTGTCGGTAAATTTGTTGAATTTTTCGGACCGGGTCTAGCCGAAATGCCGCTTGCAGACCGCGCTACCGTTTCCAACATGGCGCCTGAATATGGTGCAACTTGCGGTTTCTTCCCTGTTGACGAAGAATCGCTTAACTACTTAAGACTTACTGGCCGCAGTGAAGAACAAATTAAGTTAGTTGAAGAATATTGCAAAGCTAACGGCTTGTTCTATACCCCGGATGCAGAAGATCCGATCTTTACAGATGTTGTTGAAATCAATCTTAATGAACTTGAAACGAATCTTTCCGGCCCAAAACGTCCGCAAGATTTAATTCCGCTTTCAAAAATGAAAGAATCGTTCAATAAAGCGCTTGTAGCGCCTCAAGGAAATGCAGGCTTTGGCTTGACAGCTGATGAAATTAACAAACAAGTTGAAGTAAAACATCCAAATGGCGAAACTTCAACAATGAAAACCGGATCAGTTGCGATCGCAGCGATTACAAGTTGTACGAATACATCTAATCCATATGTAATGTTAGGAGCCGGTCTCGTTGCGAAAAAAGCAGTTGAAAAAGGCCTTAAAGTCCCTGGATATGTAAAAACATCGCTCGCACCTGGTTCAAAAGTTGTTACAGATTATTTGGCAGATGCCGGACTAATGCCATATTTAGAGCAACTAGGCTTTAACCTTGTAGGTTATGGTTGTACAACATGTATCGGAAACTCTGGCCCGCTTTCTCAAGAAGTGGAAGAAGCAATTGCTAAAAACGATTTGACAGTTGCTTCTGTATTGTCAGGTAACCGTAACTTTGAAGGGCGGATTCATCCGCTTGTAAAAGCGAACTATCTTGCTTCTCCGCCGCTCGTCGTTGCTTATGCATTGGCAGGAACGGTTAACTTTGACATGCAAAATGATTCTTTTGGTAAAGATAAAGACGGAAATGACGTTTACTTTAAAGACATTTGGCCATCTGCTGAAGAAATTAAAGAAGCGATGAACAAATCCGTTAAACCGGAATCGTTCAAAAAAGAATATGAACGCGTATTTGATGAAAATGAACGTTGGAATGAATTGAAAACAAGCGCTGATAAACTTTACAATTGGGATCCAGAATCAACATATATTCAAAACCCGCCGTTCTTTGAGAACCTTTCAGCTGAGCTTAAAGAAATTAAGCCGCTTGAAGGACTAAAGCTTATTGCGAAATTTGGCGATTCTGTAACGACAGACCATATTTCACCAGCGGGTGCCATCGCGAAAGATTCTCCTGCCGGAAAATACTTGCTTGAACATGGCGTCGAGCAACGCGACTTTAACTCTTATGGTTCCCGTCGTGGTAACCATGAAGTCATGATGCGCGGTACGTTTGCGAATATTCGTATCCGCAACCAGATTGCACCGGGAACTGAAGGCGGTTGGACGACATACTGGCCTACAAATGAAGTAATGAGCATTTACGATGCCGCTATGAAATATAAAGAGGATCAAACAGGTCTTATCGTTATTGCCGGAAAAGACTACGGAATGGGAAGCTCTCGTGACTGGGCGGCAAAAGGTACAAACCTTCTTGGCATTCAAACCGTTCTGGCGGAAAGCTTCGAACGTATTCACCGCAGCAACCTTGTATTAATGGGCGTATTGCCTCTTCAATTCAAAGATGGCGAAAATGCCGAAACACATGGTCTTACTGGCAAAGAAACATTCACCATTCAAATTGATGAAAATGTGAAGCCTCGTGACCTTGTAAAAGTTACAGCGGTTGATGAAAATGGCGTCGGAAAAGAATTCGAAGTCATCGCTCGTTTCGACAGTGAAGTAGAAATCGATTACTATCGCCATGGTGGCATCCTGCCAATGGTATTGCGCAACAAACTCGTTGCAACAAAATAAGTTTATTTCTATAAACAGCTCTCTTTTTGAGAGCTGTTTATTTTTTAATTCTATTTTCTAAAAATTGAATAAAAATGTTGGGATTTGTCGATAGTATATATAAATGAATATATTTGGAGGAAAAAGAGAATGAGGAAATTTCGCAAAATATCATTCAAAGATCTCGTCAATGAAAATAAACGTCAATTGCTAAGTGACCACGAAGAAATGGAACGAATTGAAAAAAAGTTAGAGGATAAACATTCCAAGAATGCCTGAAGAAACAGAACGCGATTCTGTTTCTTTTTTTGTGTAAAAACAAATATTAATGACTAAGGAGGGGAAAAGCATGAGTAATCCGAAAAAATTTCCGAAATATTTTGTCCCGAATCATTTAGGAACACAGCCAAGGGACGGCAAAGGCAATAATGGAAGACAGATGGCGAATAAAAGCAATGAACAACCGAATTATATTCCTCCTAAAGGATAAAACAAAAAAAGACCTGGGTTCAGGTCTTTTTTATGTATTTACTATAAGAGATGAATAAGTTAAGTTATTAGTAGACAGAATATTTTGGAATTTCGGAGGCGAGAAGCTATGAACCATTATCGAAATGTATTTTATGCGATCGGTATATCAGCATTTACCATTTCCTTTTTCTTTACTTTATTTTTCGCCTATAAAGCGATGCAATTTGATCAAATAATCGAAAAAAAAACGAAAGCGAAAAAGACGAATGCCCATTATGTTCTCATTTCAGAAGAATTAAATAATGAATATTGGCGTTTAGTCGAAAAAGGGGCTAAGGCCGCAGGACGCCGCTACCATGTTTCCATTGAATATAACGGGCCATTACAATCGAATCTATCCGAACATATGAAATTGATCGATATGGCTATTTCCTCAAAAGTAGATGGAATTATTACACAGGGGCTTAGTGAAGAAAAATTCACTCCTCTTATAAATAAAGCGATGAAAAAAGGGATTCCGGTCATTACAGTCGATACAGATGCTGCAAAAAGTAAACGAGTCTCTTATGTAGGAACGGATAATTATCGCTCCGGCTATTTGGCAGGAAAGGCATTAATCGCTGGAACAAATGGAAAAGCGGTTGTTGGTATCATTACAGGAAGTTTTGAAGCGAGCCATCAAAAATTGCGTGTAGAGGGATTTAAGGATGCAATTAAAAATAAACCCGGAATTAAAGTTGTAGATATTAAAGCATCAAACATTACGAAAGTCCAGGCTGCGGAAAAAGCGAATGAGATTCTTTCGGAACATCCTGATGTAAACGCCTTCTACGGAACGAGCGCATTAGACGGGCTGGGAATTGCCCAGGTCATAAAACGACAAGGGCATGAGAAAAAAATTTATATTATCAGTTTTGATACACTACCCGAAACACTTCAATTAATGAAACAAGGGATCATTCAGGCGACGGTTGTACAAAAGCCATATAAAATTGGATATGAAAGCGTGAAATTGATGCATGAGTTTAAAAAGGGGAGGCACATCCCTTCGACGATACATACGGATACAGGCATTCTCTATCAGAAGGATATAGCGAAAGGGGATGTCAGTCCATGATGAAGATTCGTACGAAGATTTTGCTATATTCAATGGTTTTTGTTTTATTACTGAACGGGGTTGCTTTTTTTCTATACCAAAACAGTCAAAAATCGATTGTACAATATAATAACATTTTAAAAACATTTTTCCTTTTAAATACCATTTCACAAAAGACAAATGGTATGTATCAATCATTAAATGCTTATGTCACGGATCGCTCACCAGATTTATACCGTCAATATAAAAAAGAGCGGGAAGCTTTAGTTGAAGGAAAGAGCCGGTTACAAGCTGAAATCAGTTTCCGCGGGGAATCGATGACGCTCGAAAACTACGCCAATTTAATTTCAAGTTTGCTTGAAGAGTGCACAGTCGTAATGAATGCCTATAACGATCAGAATTTAAACGTCTATTCGGAACATCTTACCGAAGCATCAAAAATTGCCCGTTATATACAGGAGGTTACATTATCGTTGATCAATCAAGAATTAACGGATTACCAATATTTTTATCATGATATGAACATGAAAAATAATTATTTTCGCTCATTGGGCATTTCCATTTTTAGCTCCACCATATTATTCAGCACATTATTGGCAATATGGTTTTCAAAAGGGATTACAAGGCCGATAAGCCGACTGTCAAGGGCGGCGGAAGAAATTGCTTCAGGCAATTTTGAGGGCAAAGATGTTTCAACGTCAACAAAAGACGAATTAAGCTTTTTAGCCGAAACGTTTAATTCCATGAGAAAAAATATACGTAGGCTCATTCAGGAAATTAAAGAAAAATCTGAGCTAGACAAGCTTTTAAAGGAAATGGAGCTAAAAAGTCTGCAAAGCCAAATTAATCCTCATTTTCTATTTAACACTCTGAATACGGTTTCTAAAATGGCATATATTGAAGGAGCAAAGCGGACAAACGAACTTATTGACTCTGTCTCGCATTTACTTAGATACAATTTAAAAAGTCTTGACCAGCCGACAACATTAAAGGAAAAAGTCGCTGTTGTCCAAGAGTATTTTTTTATTCAACAAACAAGATTTGGGGAACGCGTCAAGTTTCAAATGGAGGTTGGCGAAGAATGTTTATCGGTTGCGGTGCCGGGCTTGACCTTGCAGCCAATTGTTGAAAATGCGTTTATTCACGGAGTTGAATCTTACGAGCATGGCGCATGTTTAGCGCTGAAGATTTTTAAAACGGGCCTTGAAGTCGTCGTCGAAGTGATTGATAACGGAATAGGGATGGATGAAAAAACAGTTAAAACAATTTTGAGATCAGATGAAAAAGAGAGCGGAATAAAAAGAAATAACGGTCATTCTACTGGCCTTGGCATGAGGAACGTCATTAAAAGATTAGAGTTGTTTTATCAACAAAAAAATATGGTTGAAATTGAATCTATCATAAAAAAAGGAACAACGATACGTCTTAGACTTCCACTCGATAGACAAATAAGGGGATAGAAAGATGGTTAAAGTGATGATTGTAGACGATGAAGTTTTAGAAAGACAAGCGTTAAGGCTGATCATTACGAATGAAATTAAGGAAGCTGAAATTGTCTGTGAGGCTGAAAATGGCCGAAAAGCGATTGAGCTAGCAAAGAGGCTCAGGCCGGATTTAATTTTAATGGATATAAAAATGCCCGGGGTCGATGGGTGTGAAGCCGTAAATCAAATCATAAGCGAAGCGCCAAAGACCAAATTTATAATGGTCACAGCCTTTGACGAGTTTGAGTATGCAAGAAAAGTGATGAAATATGGGGTGAAAGAATATTTACTGAAGCCCAGCCGAAACTATGAAATAGTTCAGGCAATTGAACGGGTAATTGCTGAAATAAAGGCTGAAAGAATGGAAAGAGAAGAATATGAACGGCTTCAGGTGAAATTTAAGCAAGCTTTAGCTTTTGCGCCATCAAATGTAATTGCTTCGGTATTAGACGGCCAAAACGAAACGGATGATCTTCAACTTACAACGAATGCCTTAAATAAGGCGAAAGACTACATTAACTCCCATTATACAAAGGCCATTTCACTTGAAGAGGTGGCTGAACATGTTCAATTAAGCACTTTTTATTTTAGCAAACTGTTTAAAGAGCGCTTTTCTGTTACGTTTATTGATTATGTGACAATCCTTCGAATTGAAAAAGCGAAAGAACTGATCAAAAAAGAAGAACAAAGTTTGAAAGAAATTTGTTTTAATGTCGGCTACAAGGACCCGAACTATTTTAGCCGCGTCTTTAAAAAAATAACCGGAATGTCACCAAGAGAATTCAGGCAACGGCAGCTGAATATCAGTTAAAGAAGCCGAAGGAGACTTTGGTTTATTGTTGTTTAGACCACAAAAAAGTGAAGGATTTCGCAAAAGAGTGAAGGAAATAGCGAAAGAGAATTCTGAATGTTCGTGATATAGTGTTTGTGTAAGGGTTTTCAAGATAATTGTTAAGCTCGAACCGATTACATATTCCGTTTAAAGGGGGAAATAAGAATTGAAGAAAAAATGGTTCGCCTTTCTTTCATTCATGCTTGCACTATCATTGTTACTAGTTGGATGTAATTCCGATCGAGCGTCTAAAAGTGGGGGCAATGGGACTAGACTCGATATTTTTAGCTGGTGGACAGGTGCTGGTGAAGAAGATGGATTGAAAGCGCTCATTAAATTGTTTAAAGAAAAGCATCCGGAAGTTAAAGTTGAAAATGCGGCAGTTGCGGGTGGAGCCGGAACGAATGCAAAAGCGGTACTTGCGAGCCGGATGCAGGGGAACGATCCGCCTGCAACATTCCAGGTTCATGGCGGCGCAGAACTTAATGATGGCTGGGTAGCCGCTGGTAAGATGAAGCCGCTTAATGAGCTGTACAAAGAAGAGGGCTGGAATGATAAATTCCCAAAAGAATTAATCGATCTTGTCAGTAAGGATGGAAACATTTATTCCGTTCCGGTCAATATCCATCGAGGAAACGTGCTCTGGTACAATAAACGGATTTTTAAAGATAACGGCCTTAAAGCTCCGAAAACATTTGCTGAATTTTTCAAAGTCGCCGACCAATTGAAAGCAAAAGGGATTACACCACTGGCTCTAGGTGATAAAGAGCCGTGGACCGCAACTCAACTTTTTGAAGATGTTTTACTTGGAACGCTCGCCCCTGACGATTATAAAAAGCTGTGGACAAAAGAAGTTTCGTTTGATGATCCGAAAGTGAAAGAAGCCGTCAAAACATTTAAGAAAATGTTAGGCTATATTAATAAAGATCACAGCTCTCGCAACTGGCAAGATGCATCGCAACTGGTTGGAAAAGGGGAAGCCGCCATGAATATAATGGGGGATTGGGCAAAAGGGTATTTTGTCAATGATCTAAAGCTAAAAGTCAATAAAGACTTTGGCTGGGTAACGACGCCAGGCACGCAACATTCGTTTATGGTCATTACGGATACATTCGGTTTGCCGAAAGGAATTAAAAATGAAGATGATGTGATGAAATTTTTATCATTGTTAGGTTCTGTGGAAGGACAGGATACATTTAACCCGCTAAAAGGCTCGATTCCTGCCCGGATCGATGCGGATCCGTCAAAGTATGACGCATATGGACGACTAACGATGAAAGAATTTAAAAAAGCGCGCATTACCCCGAGTTTGGCACATGGTTCCGCTGCGCCAGAAGGGGTTGTTACAAAAGTGAATAACGCTGTTAACATTTTTGTGACACAACAAAATGAAGCGCAATTTATCGATGCATTAAAAACAGCCGCAAGCGAGTTGAAATAATCGTTTTACATTTTCGGGGACGGGAGAAATCGCTTCCCCGATTTTTTAAGGTTAAATGGAGGGATTGAGATGGAGCCTAAAGTAAAGTCTGCAATGCAGATGAAGATCCAGGTCCGAAAGAAAAAAACAATCGTAGCAAAAGACCGATTATTTTCCTTTCTTTTTATATTGCCGTCCATTTTAGCCATCGCCATATTCGTTTATGGATTTATTGGCTGGACGGGCTATGTTTCGTTAAGTAATTGGAATTCGCAAATCCCGGATTTTTCATTTGCCGGATTAAAAAACTACGTCTCGTTGTTTCACGATTTCCGATTTCAAGCAGATCTAAGGAATACAGCCGTCTTTATGATTTTATTTATTGTACTCGTTCTTGGAATGGGGCTTATGATTGCCGTTTTCCTTGATCAAAAAATAAAGTTTGAAAATTTGTTCCGCAATATTTTCTTTTTTCCAATGGCTTTATCGTTTATTGTTACAGGAGTTGTCTGGCAATGGATATTAAATCCTTCAACCGGAGTCAATCTTTTAATGAAAAAGGTCGGCATAGAGCCGATGTGGTATACCAGTGTTAAAGTCATCCCGGGTGTAGAATGGGGAAAAATACAGGTCGGCATTCCGATTGCCGTCATCGCTGTCGTGATCGCTGCCGTCTGGCAAATGACAGGATTTTCGGTTGCGATGTACTTAGCAGGGCTCAGAGCCATTCCTGACGAAGTGCGTGAAGCAGCTAGAATGGATGGTGCAACGGAGTTTCAAATTTTCCGAAAAATCATCTTTCCATTGTTATTGCCGATTACGATCAGTGTGATCATTATAATGGCCCATATTTCGCTGAAAATTTTTGACCTCATTTATGCGATGACAGGCCCTGGAGCCAATTTTGTTACAGATGTTCCGGGCGTCTATATGTTTGAAACAACGTTCCGTGGAAACTATTATGCAAGTGGTGCCGCGATTGCCATTATCATGCTGCTTTCTGTCGCTATTTTCATTGTTCCATATTTGCTTTCAAATAGGAAGGGTGAGTCTTAATGGTTTTAAAGTCTGTTTATCGTCCGATTCTTTATTTGCTTTTAATCATGCTGGGCCTCATTTTTTTGATGCCGGTATATGTCATCTTAACAACGAGTTTAAAGCCGATTGATCAAATTACGCTAAGTCAAATGTGGCAGCTTCCTTCTTTAATTGATTTTTCAAGTTATCAAATGGCATTTTCAAAACTCGCACCCAATTTTATAAATAGTTTATATTTAGTTATTCCGGCAACCCTTCTTTCCGCTTTGTTAGGTTCTCTTAACGGTTATGTCCTGTCCAAATGGAAATTTAAAGGATCGGATTGGCTATTTACAGCTATATTATTCGGAATGTTTATCCCATATCAAAGTATTTTAATTCCTTTAATCCAATTTTTAAGAACAATTCATTTATACAATACAATTCCTGGTTTAATACTTGTTCATGTAGTATACGGAATTCCTGTAACCACGTTAATGTTTCGAAATTTTTATTCGAGTGTGCCGTATGAGATGATCGAATCCGCCAAAATAGATGGAGCAGGGATATTTAAAATATACAGGCACATCCTGATCCCTCTATCGATTTCAGGTTTTGTCGTCGTTGGCATCTGGCAGTTTACGAACATCTGGAATGAGTTTCTGTTTGCCGTGACGATAACAACCTCAGATCAGCAGCCGGTTATGGTCGCGCTGCAAAATCTTTCAGGCAGCCAAATCGTTCAATGGAATGTGCAAATGGCCGGAGCATTGCTTGCTGCCTTGCCGACATTATTGGTCTATATTGTATTAGGCAAATTTTTTGTCAAAGGACTTTTAGCCGGCTCTGTCAAAGGATAGAAACGGGAGGGATTCTCCCGGGTTTTCTCCTCTATGACCACCATATAATGAAATCTTTGTCGAATACTTGTATAGAGTGAATTGTAGGAGGGTACACGGGTGATTACTGCAGAAATAAAACCATTACCTGTTTCGCCAAGAAAAGAAGACAAAGATCATTTATATAGAGAATTAGAAATTCAAATGCAGCGGCTTGGCCATCTTGTCCCATTTCGGGAAGAATTAAACTGGGAAAATGACATAACAACGATCGATATTGGAAAAAGCGAGACTTTAAATCGGCTTAAGAAAACCGCTGCGAAAAATGACGGAGTATTTCTTTTTTACGCTAAACTTTTTAAAGGAACCGTTTATCAACACATTATCATGCATCCGAATGATAGTGGCTTTTATTTACCTTTTCGCTTTGAGGAACCATTCTTTATTACCGTCAAAAATAAGAAAATTTGGATCGGCTCTTCCATTCGTCTACAAGAAGAATTAACATGGCTTGAAGAGACAATGAAGAATCTTGAAGACGATGAAGTTGTTGACTATTGGAAGACATGGCGGTCATTATGTGAAATTAGCATTGAAAATATGAGTCCGATTTTAATAAAAGGTTAATTGCATATCAAGCTCCATTTTGAGTAAAACTACTGTGGAAACTAAAGCAAAATGGAGGGGTAGCGATGCCAAAACCAGATGACAGAAGCAACAATGTAGAACGACTTCAACAAATGGTTGAAAATACGAAAGAGAATATCGAAGCGGCGAACGAATCGTTAGAAAATACAATGTCCGCTGAGCAACAAGAGCAAATTCGCGAAAAAAACAAGCGGCGCGAAGAAAGCATCCAATCGTTTCAGAACGAAATTGAAGATGAAAAAGCATATCGACAATCACATGAATAAGACCGGACAATTGTCCGGTCTTATTCATGTAGTTACAGGTCGTTATATGGTAAAATAAGTACGGAAAGAGCAGGTGAATAAAGTATTATGTTACGAAATCAAACAGAAATTGACGTTCGATATGCTGAAACCGATCAAATGGGTGTCGTGTACCATGCGAATTATTTAATATGGTTCGAAATAGGAAGGACAAAATTAATTGAGGAATTAGGATTCAATTATGCGGAATTGGAGAAAGAAGAAATTCTTTCGCCTGTAACAGACGTTCAGGTGAAGTATCGAAAGCCGCTGACTTATGGGCAGAAGGCTGTCATCCAAACGTGGATTGAAGACTATAATGGATTAAAAGTAACATACGGCTACGAAATTAGAAATGAACGCAATGAAATTTGTGTGACGGGTATGACATCCCATGTATGTGTGCGAAAAGAAACATTTCGTGCGATTTCTATAAAGAAAAACTTGCCAGCATGGCATGATGCTTATGAAAAAAACAAAAAACCGAAAAACTAAAGATATACTTTTTAAGGCAGATAGAAGTAAGGAATATAAGGGGATAAAAACGTGAAACAAAAAATTGCAAAAATCATTCTTTCCGTGTTGCCGCAAAATAAAATATCCTCATTTGTTGGAACGGTAGGGCGTTCCAGGTTAAGTAAATGGTATGTCAAACCATATGCCAAACATTACAATATTAACTTAAAAGAAATCGAAAAACCTATCGAAGAATATAAGCATTTGACTGAATTTTTTTCTCGAAGATTAAAATACGATGCCAGGCCGATCGATGAGCATCCGTTATCGATTGTTTCTCCTGTAGACGGAGTCGTTTCGCAAGTAGGGAAAATTAGACACGGAACGATCATCCAGGCGAAAGGCATTGATTATTCGGTGAGCAGTCTTCTTGGTGAATCTCCAGGTGAAACAGGATTTGAAGACGGATATTATATGACCATCTATTTAAGCCCGAAAGATTATCACCGCATTCATATGCCGCTAGAAGGTAAAGTGACAAGAAGCACATATATACCCGGACGCCTGTTTCCTGTTAATGAAATAGGCGTCACTCAAGTCAAAGGATTATTTACGAAAAATGAAAGAGTGATCACACACATCCAGACTGAAGCGGGCGAAATGGCGATGGTGAAAGTCGGTGCGTTCATTGTAGGCAGCGTTCAAGTTGCCTATAAAGAAAGTTTTAAAAGAAAAAAACGAACCGTCCATAAAAATACAATGCACACAAAGCCCTATTTTAAGAAAGGTTCCGAAATCGGTCATTTCGAATTCGGTTCAACGGTGATTCTTTTGTTTCAAAAAGAACGGGTAATGATTAACCAAACGATTCAACCGGGAGCTGCCGTTAAAATGGGTGAAAAGATAGGTGAAATCATAAAAAGCTCACGCTAAGTGAGCTTTTTATCATTCAGGTATGTGTATCATCCCATTTTTTTATAAGGAACTTTCAAAAGAATCACCATGCCGATCATGACGAGCAGAAGAAGCGAACCGAGAGCAGCACGACTGGCGATAGCGCCATAGTCAGCTAAAACAAGGGTAATTGTGCCATATAGTAATGGGCCGATGACGGCGGATATTTTTCCAGAAAAGGCAAATAGGCCAAAGATTTGTCCTCGTTTTTTTTCCGGTGTCAATTCAATGATCATCGTCCTCGTCGTCACCCACATGGCACCTAACGAAATGCCGTAAAGAGCCCCCGATATCCAGAAAAAAGAGGCGCTTGTCGAAAAAACGGCGATAGATAACGCGACAATGAGCAACCATGAGACAAAAAATACGGCGCGTTTCGTTCCCGCCATCTTCGTGATGTAGCCAAATATAAATGAACCGACAATACTAAAGAGAGTTGCAACAAGATAAAGGGATATAAACGACTTATTCGAAAAGCCAAAGACCGTTTTTGTATATGGCGCCATCATTGCGATCGTTGTAGCAATGGCATCATTAAAAAAGAAATAGGCAAACATAAACAACAGTATTCCTTTAAGCTTTTTTGCCTCTTTAAAGGTATGATAAATTTCTTTATAACCTTTTAACATTCCGATTTTCCCAGTTTGCGATTGAGCGGGTTTCTCTTTGTAAAAAACCATAATCGGTAAAGAAAAAATAAGAAATAAAAGGCCGCTTAATAAAAAAGCTAAACCGTAGTTTTTTCCAGCAATCGGATAAACGGTAAGACCGAGAATCGTACCTAAATAACCGACGGCGACTCCAAATCCGGATAACAGTGGGAGCTCTTCGTTTGTGCCGATATCCGACATCATCGGATCGTAAAAAATAAGGCTAGATTGATAAAAAAATTTAGCGATGGAAAAAAAGATGATGACCAGCACAATAGATAATGGCAACTGAAAGGCAGTGCCTGAGAATGTAAAACTAGCGAACACTCCCATGAAAATGGTGCAAATAATGGAAATTAAAGCGAAAGGGACGAGGTATTTCTTTTTTCGCCCGGTTTGATCCATCCAAACACCGAATAAAGGCGATAAGAGGACGAGAAAAATGGCGACGATTGCATTTGTATAACTAATTAGCGTGCTAGCGATTTGTTCCATCTGTTTCGTCGTTCCAACAACGTCCGATAAATAAAATGGAAAAAAGATTGTTGTAATATTGGATGAAAAAATCGTATTTGCAAAATCATATAACGCCCATGATAGGACAGGGATAGAAAAATAAAGAGAAAAATGTGTTGGTTTTTTAGGCGATAAATTAAGCTTCGTCTCACTCATTTTTTCACGTCCTTTCCTTTAATTTATATTATTTATCTTTTATTCTGTTTTTTCCTCCTTTTTTGCTAAAAAAGTCCAGACGAGAAGTGCTAAAATGATAAGCGCAAAAACAATATCGGCTAAAATAAAGTACGTTTGATAAGTTGACCATAATATTTTACTGTCGCCTGCTTTTTCTTTTGCTTTTGCCATCCAACGTTTCACTTCGGAATGCTCTGGATAATGTGCGTGAAGCTGTTGGAATTTAGTGAGTGCATCTTTATAATAACCGCCCCAATATAGTTGCAAACCGTCCCTATATAAATCATCCGTTTTCGTTTGTTTATTCTTCGCGCCTGCTTGAAGAATAAATTCTTTCACAGTATTGATTGGGACGGCAAAGTTAAATCCTTGAACTTCCTGGCCGTTTACGGTATCCCCGCGAAAAGTTAAAATTCCAATGACCGTTCCATTCTCGCTAATAACTGGTCCACCGCTGTTTCCATGAGTCGATGGGGCGCTGATTTGAATAACTGGATTTCCTTCATTGGATTTTTTATCGGTGGCACTAATTTTTCCGTCAGTGATAGAAACAACCTTATCAGAATCCTCTGATAGCAAGTCAGAATCAGCGGCAGCCGGATAACCAAAGACCCAGACATTATCTTGAAGGCTAATCTGGTTAGAATCACCGATTTTTAACGTTGGGAAATGATGACCTGCGATTTTAAGGACAGCCACATCTTTTCCTTCACCAACCGGCGCTCCGTAACTTTTAATTTGTCCGTCTTTTTTCTCGCCGTCTGGCAAAATGACTTTTAATTCTTTTTTTACATCTGAATATAGCGTATATTGAAGCATATAGCTTTCAACGATTTTCGAGTCAATTTGAAAATCATTGGACATCTGTTTGACGAGAAGATCGAATGCTTCCTGGACAATTTCAGTTTCATCCATTTTATTCGTTTCGACAACGTGGGCATTTGTTATGATGTGACCGTCTTCACTAATCATAAACCCTGAGCCCGAGCCTCCGACAACGGTTTCGTTGTTCATTTTATTTAAATAATCAGCAACTTCGTAATCGGCTGGATTCGTAAATTGCCATTTGACAACTGCATAATTGACGATTTTGACAACAGCGGGTTTTGCGTATTCGGCTACTTTTTGAGCGGTGCTTATATGCGAAGTATCGGGCTTTATATTGATTAAATAAACAGAGAAGCAAATAGCGCACGATAGCAAAATGCAAATCGGAATTGTAATAAACGCTCTTTTTTTCAACATCGTCACCTCATTTGTTATATTCAAGGGAATAAGAAGTGATATAGTATATTCTTTTTTTTACGGGTGACCATAAGTATTAAAGAATCTATAACAAATGGGCTTATTTTTATGAAAAGTGGTCTAAAATGAGGGCATGTTCACAGTGAATGAGGTTGCAAATTTGAAACTGAAATGATAAGGTTATGTTCGGAATAATTAATTGAAATGACGAGATTAACTCAGTTTTTTTGAAAGTAAAGGAGTAATAACAAATTGACAACATTTAATGAATTAGGTTTAAGTAAGGAATTGTTAAAGTCCATTAATAATATGGGTTTTGAGGAAGCAACTCCGATCCAACGGGATACAATTCCTACCGCGTTAAAAGGAATTGATTTAATTGGACAAGCGCAAACAGGTACGGGGAAGACTGCCGCTTTCGGCATTCCATTAATTGAAAAAATTAATGTCGCTGATCGGAAAATTCAAGGAATCGTGCTTGCCCCGACTCGCGAATTAGCCGTCCAGGTTGGCGAAGAGTTAAACAAAATCGGCCAATTTAAAGGAATTAGAACCCTTCCGATTTATGGGGGACAGTCGATTGTAAGGCAAATTAAAGCATTAAAAAATAATCCTCACATTATTGTTGGGACGCCGGGACGCGTCATTGACCATATCAACCGAAAAACATTAAAGTTAGAAGATGTTCATACTGTTGTTCTTGATGAAGCGGATGAAATGTTAAACATGGGCTTTATCGAAGACATTGAAACGATTTTAGAAAATGTTCCGACTGAAAGACATACAATGCTTTTCTCTGCAACCATGCCGAAACAAATTCAAAAGCTTGCTGAGCGTTTTATGAAAGATGTGCTGATCATTAAAGTTAAAGCAAGTGAAATGACTGTAAGAAGTATCGAACAAGAATATGTAGAAGTGAAAGAAAAGCAAAAGTTTGATGTACTTACTCGATTGCTTGACATTCATTCACCTGAACTTGCGATTGTATTTGGAAGAACAAAGCGTCGTGTTGATGAACTGACAGAAGCTTTAAATAAAAGAGGTTACTCAGCAGAAGGAATACATGGCGATCTCCCACAATCAAAACGCGATATGGTACTTCGCGCGTTTAAAAACAACACGATTGAAGTGCTTGTTGCGACTGACGTTGCCGCACGTGGGCTAGATATTAGCGGTGTTTCACATGTGTATAACTTTGATATTCCGCAAGATCCGGAAAGTTATGTACACCGCATCGGACGTACGGGACGCGCCGGTAAAACAGGGTATGCGATCACGTTTATAACCCCAAGAGAGTTTGACCATCTATACACGATCGAGCGTATTACGAAACGAAAACTCGTTCGACGTCCTGTCCCATCACTTGCCGAGGCTGCAGAAGGACAACAAAGAATCGCCATTGAAAAGCTAATGAGCATGATCGATTCTGAACAAAGCCAACAATATAAGCAGCTTGCCATTGAATTATTGGAGGATAATGATTCAGTAACGTTATTATCCGCCGCTTTAAAGCTCATTACAAAAGAGCCGGATACAACGCCTGTTGAATTGACAGGGGAACCACCGCTCGCTGTTAAAAAGGCGAAAAATCGCAATGAAAACCGTTTTGGCGACCGCAGGCGGCATGGCAGAGACGGCCGGGATAAACGAAGAAACCCGCGAAATGACCGTATGAAACGATCAAGCGGTAGAGATAAATCGTACCGCGCTCCAAAAAGAGTCCGGGAAGAAAATCGAGCCTATTAATGATTGATCGATTAACCACTTTTTGTTATGATTGAAAAAAAGAATAAAAATTGTTTTTTGGAGGAGCCTGTCACTAACGGGCTCCTTTTGTATTTTTTAGGAGTCTTGTGGGAGGCAAGGCTCCTAATTTAATTAAAGGAGGAAAACGAGATGAATCAAACGATAGTCGCCATCATTATTTTTTTATTGACGTATGCCATTATAATTACGGAAAAATTAAACCGGGCAGCCATAAGCATCTTCGGAGCGGCAATCATGGTTATATTGGGAATCGTTGATGTTCATAAGGCATTTACAACGTACATTGAATGGAATACGATTACACTGCTTATAGGCATGATGATTCTTGTCGGAATCACAAATAAGACGGGAGTATTCCAATATGCCGCAGTAAAGGCTGCTAAACTTGCAAAAGGAAATCCGGTTCGAATATTGCTATTTCTTTCATTGTTGACGGCAGTGGCCTCCGCTTTTTTAGACAATGTAACGACCGTCTTGCTCGTTGTTCCGGTCACGCTATCGATCACCAAACTGTTACATCTTAACCCTGTCCCATTTTTAATTTCGGAAATTATCGCTTCAAATGTTGGCGGAACCGCAACCTTAATTGGTGATCCGCCAAACATCATGATCGGATCAGCAAACAAACATTTAACGTTTAATGCATTTCTCATTCAACTTGGCCCAATTATTGTCATTATTTTAGCAGTGACATTATTTATGCTGTATTTAATTTATCGTAAACAACTGAAGGTGAATGAAAAAGATGTTGCCAAATTAATGGAGCTGAATGAAAAAAACTATATCGAGAATCCGATATTAATGAAGAAGTCGTTAGTTGTTCTTTGTTTAACAATTGTAGGATTTATGCTTCATTCAGTCGTTCATTTGGAAGCTTCCGTTATTAGTATCACGGGGGCAACTTTGCTCATGCTTATTGGCTTAAAAGAAAAAGATATTGAGGAAGCATTTGAGTCGGTAGAGTGGGTGACGATTTTCTTTTTTGCCGGATTGTTTACACTCGTCGGCGGTCTTCAAGAGGTTGGAATGATCAAGTTGCTCGCACAAAAAGTATTAGATGTAACCAACGGAAATATAACAACTGCTTCAATCTTCATTTTATGGGGATCTGGCGTTGCATCTGCAACGATCGATAATATTCCATTTGTTGCAACCATGATTCCGTTGATCAAAGATATGGCGCACAATTTAGGCCTTGCTGTAAACTCGCCAGAAATCAATAGCCTCTGGTGGTCGCTAGCGTTAGGTGCCTGCCTGGGCGGGAATGGAACGATCATTGGGGCATCGGCGAACGTAGTCGTCGCTAATATGGCTGCCCGCGATGGAAGAGGGTTCAGCTATTTTGAATTTCTTAAAATTGGGGCACCGTTAACTATCCTTTCTTTAATCATTGCCCATATTTATATCTACTTTCGATATCTCATTCATTTTTAACAGGAATCGGCAAATGGCCGGTTCCTTGTTTAAACCGAACAAATCTAGATGAACACACATAAATATGGTAAAGTAAAAAGATAGAATACAAGTAGATGGGGATAGTTATGCGGAAGACATCATTCAATGAAGAGAAAAAAATTCAAGCTTTAGCAGAATCACTTGCAGCGATTTATGTAAAAATCGCAGAAACAGAAGATGAAGAAAGTGCTTTAGAAGTGTTGCAATTATATGAAAAAGTGAAACAGATGCAACTTACGATCGCTTTTTGCGGCCATTTTTCAGCTGGAAAATCAAGCATGATCAATGCGATTGTGCAAAACAATATTTTGCCGTCAAGCCCAATTCCGACAAGTGCCAATCTTGTACGGCTCCAAGAAGGCAGTGGCGGGGCAGACATTCGTGTGAGGGATAGAGGCACGATTCACCTTCCTCCGCCAATTGACATGGGGCAAATTAAAGAGCTTTGCAAAAATGGGCTTGATGTACAAGAAGTTACTATTCATTTGGAGAAAAACATTTTGCCTGATAAGATTGCGATCTTTGATACACCGGGCATTGATTCAACAGATGATGCCCACCGTGTGGCAACAGAGTCTGCCCTTCATTTAGGCGATGTTGTTTTTTATGTCATGGATTATAACCATGTTCTTTCACAACTGAATTTTACATTTGTAAGGCTTTTGAAAGAACAAGGGAAGAAGCTGTATTTAATCGTTAACCAGATCGATAAGCACAACGAAAAAGAACTTGACTTTAAAGAATTTCAAACTAAAGTCGAGGCTGGTTTTAAAAGCTGGGGGATTGAGCCGGAAAAGATCTTTTACACGTCCGTCCTTAAACCCGACCACCCATATAGCCAGTTGAAAGATATTCGAACGTTAATCGAAAAGTTTTATTTAGAGAAGGATCAAACGCTTATACAAAGCACGATCAATGAAACGAAAAGGCTCATTCAAAAACATGTCCAAACGCTCACTTCTCATTTTGAAGATAATTTTAATGAACAGTTTCAGTTAATTGAAGAGGAACGGGAAAATAGCGAGGACACGAGAAATGAGTACGAAAGATTGCTTCATGACAAGGAAACGCATGAAAAACGCGTAGAAGAAGAATGGGCTGACTATAAAAACGAGGCGAATAAAATTGTAGAGAACGCCATTTTAATGCCGTTCCATACGAGAGACCTGGCGAGAAACTATATTGAAAGCAGACAAAACGGATTTAAAGTAGGTTTCCTTTTTTCTTCCAAAAAGACGGAAGAAGAAAGGGACAAACGGCTAGAAGCGTTATTTAAAAGTGTGAAAGAAAATATCGAAACGCAAATAGAGTGGCATTTAAATGACTATTTAACTGCGTTTTGCAAAACGTACGACCATCCTCCTTTTAAGGAGGTAACCATTCCTTTGACAAAAGACGATCTAGCTAAATTAATTAAACCGGGTGCCTCATTAAATGGAGAGTACGTCCTTCAATATGGTAATGATGTCGCAAATGTGATTAAAAGGCTGGCGTTTAAAGAGCTCCAATCGATTCTCGCTGAAATCGAAAATTCTATTCGAGCAAAAGGTGAGACAAAGCTTGCGGAAGTTGAACAAGAACTTGTTCAATTGGCTCAAAAAATAGAAGCCTACGAAACATATGAAAGCGTTAAAGAACAGCTGGAAGAAACGGAGGAGGAATTAAACCGTTTATTGACGGCGGAACACATTCCGGAGGCAATGATTGAGGAAACGGAAGCGGCAAGAGCCCGGCATAATCGTTCCTTAGATGCGCGCGAAATCGAAAACTTGATGAATCCGATTATAGAAACAGAGTTAACAGAGGGAACACACAATCAGCAAGAAAGACAATCGTCGCGGGTCACAAAAGGCGAATTAGCTTCAACCGCGGCAAGGCTAAAACAAGTATCGGACATCATCAGAAGCGTAAGCGGTCTGGAAAATTCCGCAGCCGATATGGAACGATTTGCTGAAAGGATAGAGAGCCGAGAATTTACAGTATCGTTATTTGGCGCATTTTCTGCAGGGAAATCATCTTTTGCAAACGCACTTTTGGGTGATGATTTGCTTCCTGTTTCTCCAAATCCAACGACGGCAACGATCAATCAAATCAAACCGGCAACAAATGAAATACCGCATGGAACCGTTTTTGTCGTTCTGAAAAGCGAAGATAGCCTGCTTTCAGAAATTAACCAATCTCTTTCACATTTTGGAAAACAGGCTGAAAACATGAAGGATGCCGTGAAGATGGCAGGTAGCTTATCTCAATTGGACGGCAATGAAAAGACAAAACCGCACATCCAATTTTTAAGGGCGGTTAATAGCGGCTTTCAGAAAATAGAGAATCAACTTGGGAAACAACTAAAAGTATCGATCGAACAATTTAAAGAATTTGTCGCAACGGAAGAGAAAGCATGTTTTGCAGATCATATTACAATTTATATTGATTCCCCGCTGACAAATTTAGGAGTGACACTTGTTGATACGCCTGGAGCGGATTCAATAAATGCCCGCCATACAAATGTCGCATTCGAATATATTAAAAACTCAGATGTCATTCTTTATGTAACCTATTATAACCACGCTTTCTCAAGCGCTGACCGCGAATTTTTAATTCAGCTCGGAAGGGTCAAAGATGCATTTGAACTCGATAAAATGTTCTTTTTAATTAATGCGGCGGATCTGGCGAGCGATGAGGAAGAATTAAATGACGTTGTTCTGCATGTTCAACAAAATTTACAACAGTTCGGCATTCGAAACCCCCGGTTATTTCCTGTTTCGAGCAGATATGCTATTCTCGGACAAAAAGATCGTTCACAATTAACGGACGACGAGAAAAGACGATTGCAAGAGTGGGCAGGAAGCGCGGAACAAGAACAAGTTTTAATCCAATCGGGCTTTACGCCGTTCTATAACAGGTTTACAACATTTATCCAGGACGATTTGTCGAATATGCTAGTATCGAAGGCAAAGCGGCAAGTTGAACAAGTTAAAACTATTCTCGATCATTTTATCGGACAGGCGGCTTTAGATAAAGAAAGTCGAGAAGCAAAAGCACTGCACTTAGATCAACAGTTGAATAAAGGATTTGAAATTACGGAACAGCTTGATCAAGCTGAATACAATCAGCGGCTTGAAAAAGAAATAAAGGAATTGTTATTTTATGTAAAACAAAGAGTGTTCCTCAGGTTTAATGAGTTTTTTAATGAATCGTTTAATCCTGCAGTGCTAACAGGCACGGTAAAGGAGCAAAAGATGGCATTGCCTTCCTGCCTAAAGGAATTGCATGAAAGATTAGAATTTGATTTGTTGCAGGAATCAAGGGCCACCATGTTAAGGGTTGAAAATTATATTAGCAAGCTCTTGAAGGAAATTTTGCAAGAGCTTAAAAACGAATTTATAAAAAATGAATTGCCGGAATCCATCTTTACAGAAATAGATGTAACCATTCAGACACCGGAATTATCGCTCAATCTTGAGCATTTAGAGGCTTCAAAAAGTGCAGCTCTTTTTAAATTCTTTAAAAATGCACGACAATTTTTTGAAGAAAATGGGAAGAGCAAAATGATGGAGTCGGCAAAAGATATGTTTGATGAACCTTGTCAACGTTTTATCCTAAAGTCGACAGAGGAGTTTAACCGCTATTACGGAAGTTGCTTTCAAACGGAATGTGAAACGCAATTGGGGGAAATCAATGAGCGGCTATCTGCTTATATTAAAGGCTTGCTTCTTGCGTTAAACGATCCAACAGCTTTAGAACAATTACGGGAATGCCAGAGGAAAATAGAGTCGATTGAATAATAAAAGACCACCGCGGAAGCGGTGGTCATTTATTTACGATATTTCTTTTGATAAGTCAGCGGGCACTAATTTAAGTTTTTCATGAACTTTATTTAATTTGTCGTTGAATGATTTGAATAGTTTATCAGCTTCAGCCCCTTTTTTCTCATCATTAAGAGAGGCGGCGCGAGCTTCATAAGATTTTTTCAAATCTTCCAGTGCTGCTTTAATATTGTCCTGATCGTCTTTTGGCAATGTCGCAGGAACCGTAATGTTAGGAATTTCAGATACGGCTTTTTCTAAAGAAGCTTTCGCATCAGTTTTCGCTTTCTCAAGATCTTTTTTAGGCGTTTTCTTTTCCGGATCTTGAGCCGCTATGTAAGCATTGTAAGGGGCATGCCATGTTCTAAGTTTATTCGACAAATCCCCTTCAAAGTTTAGAACCTCTGTTTTTTCTTTTACAGCATTGTCAGTTTTCGCCACTTTCTTCGGTTCATTATCGTTCTTTTCGGCAGTATCTTTATTGCTGCAGCCGACGATGCTAAATGCTAATAGCAAGCTGGCAGCAATACCAAATAGCTTTTTCATTTGTTGACCCTCCTATATTTATATTTTTCGGAAGAATTTTCCGAACCTTTCTAAGTTTAATATCTTTTTCCCATTTTGTAAACAATTAAGTTCTTTTGAATTGTGGGAAATATGAAAAAGCAGCCCGGAAAAGGGCTGCCTACGATTCAAGAGAGCGTATAAAAGTTTCAAGTTTGTCCATCCCTTTTTCCAATAGCGGCATCGAAGCTGCATAAGAGATGCGAATATATCCTTCTCCGTACTCGGAAAATGCGCTCCCGGGCACCACAGCGATACGATGTTCCTCAAACAACTTTGTGGCAAAGTTAAGCGAGCTAAGGCCAAAACGAGAAATATTCGGGAAAATATAAAATGCCCCGTCCGGCTTTGTTGTTGGGAGACCCATTTCCTGAAGCCGGCTAAACGTATAAGTTAATCGTTTTTTATATTCTTCTCTCATTGGCAAAGCATCATCCATCCCGTTTGTCAGCGCTTCGATTGCTGCGACTTGCGAAATGGTAGAGGCACAAGAAACATTATATTGATGAACTTTAATGAGATGTTTACATAAATAAGACGGTGCGAAAATAAAGCCGATTCGCCATCCCGTCATCGCATGAGATTTAGAAAGTCCATTAATGACGACCGTTTTCTCTTTCATTCCCGGAAATGAAGCGATCGACGTATGTTTTTCATCATATGTCAGTTCGCTGTAGATTTCATCTGCGATAATAAAAAGATCTTTATCACTCAAATAATCCGCCATTTCCTGTAAATCCGACTTGCTTAACGTACAGCCCGTAGGATTGGAAGGGTAAGGAAGAAGGATACAACGCGTTTTTTCCGTAACATGTTCCTCCATTAATTTTTTGGTTAATTTAAAACCGTGTTCCCTTGTGTCGACAAATACAGGAGTTGCTTTGCACATTGTAATGACGGGTGCATATCCAGGATAAACTGGAGCGGGAAGAATGACTTCATCTCCTTCCCGCAAAATCGTTCTTAACGTAACATCAATCGCTTCGCTCGCGCCGCTTGTGACGATCACTTCATCTTCAGGGTTATAAGATAGCTGATATTTTTCTTTTAAAAAATGACAAGCCGCTTCTCTTAATTCAAAATACCCTGCATTGTGAGAATAAACGGTTTTATTGGCATCAATCCCTTTTTTCGCGGCGGATTTAATATGATCCGGTGTAGGAAAATCAGGCAGCCCGAGCGTTAATGAAATGGCATCTTCATATTGGCTAACCGTATTGAAAAACGTACGGATACCGGAAAGCTGAATGTTTCGAACAGATGGATTTAACAAATGCTCCATAATTATAAGTCCTTTCTCTTCCTTATGATAATGTTCATAGTTTAGCTTTACATCGACTTTTTCGTCAATTATTTGAATGGATTGCATTAAATTAATCATACTAAAAAAGATGTCATATTTGTACGGAGGATTTTATGAACGCCAAAAATAAGTTAGATTTGCTTGCGATTGCTTCTATTCCTCTAGGCCTAGTGACAGGGTTCCTGCTGTAGACCGCAAAGTAACTTTGGAGAAGTAATAAAATCCTATTTTTTTAGTTCTTCAAGCTTTCTTCTATTGACTGCTCTGTATAAGGAACCTTGTGATATTCCAGTTGCCGAGACAATCTCCTTTATGGAATATTCCTCACTATCATACATCCTTAGCGCAACAGCAAGCTTTTCTTTATCCAACTTGGGTCTACCTAATGTTTTCCCACGCCTTTTACTTGCTTCAAGTCCTTCCTTTACTCTCTCAGCAATAAGGTTTCTTTCTAATTCTGCAATGACACACATCATTTGGAACATGGCTTTGCCTGTAGAGGTTCTTGTATCCATATTTTCTTTTAAAGAAATGAATTGCACCCCCATCTCTTCTAACTGTTGAATAATGTTGAGGATATCCAATGTTTTACGTCCTAAACGGGAGATGCTCTCCACTACAACTGTATCGCCTTTCCGGATGACATCAAAAAGTTGGTGAAGTCCTTTTCTATCTTTAACTGTACCAGTGAATTTCTCCTCAACTATTTTTTCACAACCATATTCATTAAGCATACCAATTTGCCGATCTAAATTTTGGTCAATAGTAGATACCCGAGCATAACCAATTATCATTTGTAACCTCCAATAAACTTGTATATTTTTATTTTACTAGAGGGGCACTTATTGTAAAGGTATTTGATAATACTTTTGGTAATTATTTTTGGTAACTGCTAATCTTAATAAAATCAAAGGGTAACAGGGCGATGGGGGGACATTACAAAAACACTGGTTTTTGGTAATCTAGTTGAGTAAAAAAAGTTATTTAATTAAAAATAAATCGTTACATTTATAATATAGTAATCCTGCTGCGTAAATAACACGTTTTTAAAAAAAGTGACATATATTAAAGGGATAAATACGTCTGTAAAAGGAGAATGAATTTGTACCGACAATTAGGTTATTACCATCAATGGCAAAATCCAATGTATTATAACCGGTATGACAATAATTGGTGTAACGACTGGAATCCCCATTATTATAACTGGAACAATAATTTGGGCGATAATGAAAATCCTTATAATAGAGGCAATATATTAAAGGATTTCGGGCCGCAGCCATTTGTAATTAATATTGAACAGGCCGCCAAGAAGAATAACAATTTCCGCATAGCTTTATGGACGGGAAATCATTTGCAGGTTACTTTAATGAATATTGGTGTTGGAGAAGATATCGGATTGGAAATCCACCCAACATTGGATCAGTTCCTCCGTATTGAAGATGGTCAAGGACTTGTTCAAATGGGGAAAAATAAAGGAATATACGATTTTCAAGCCAATGTATATGACGACTATGTAATCGTGATACCCGCAGGAACATGGCATAATCTAACGAACACAGGTAATAAACCAATAAAATTATACTCCATTTATGCACCACCTCAACATCCATATGGTACTGTTCATGAGACAAAGGCAATTGCCATGGCTTCAGAAAATCACTATTAATAATTTTTGACTGATAACCCTAATACAAATTAGTAATCCCCATATTTTATGGGGAATCACTCCTGTAACGAAGGTATTCAAACGCTGGACAAAATTCATTTTCCGTATAATAAATAGCAAAATATTATAGCCTACAATTTGTCCTGCTAGTTATATGGATTAATAACTGCGTTAAGGTTAGCTTTGCACACAAATGGGATAATCCAACAACGTATACAAACATAGGACTTTACTTGGAGAGATGGGTATGATAGGCTCGTTTGCCTGATGAAACCTTAGCTTCAGCCTTTCAAGACAAATCGTACCATTCAACTATATGCACCTTATATATAGTATCAACAACAAAACATTGATATGTTGCACCCTTTATCATTGTTTATATGTATCCACAGAATATGCGTTTAAGGACTTGACTTGGAGCCTCTGTGTAAAGGAATTTTTTTGTAACATAATTTTTTGTTCTAAACGTTGAATGATCTGCATTTTTCAACGAAAGGATGAGCTTCTAACCGTTAAAAGTAAACATATTCAGCTTGTGGTGCATATACTGGATTGGTCCTTTATATAGGATAGTAAATAAGATATCTAATCCTTTATCCTTCAGAACATAAACTTTAAATTTAGGGGGAGATTAGTATTGCAAACTGCACAGCAAACAATGGTTAGTATTCCATTCCCGTCAGTATGGGGCATCCATGCTGCTATAGCTGGTAGACCAATCGTTTGGGGTTTACTAAACATTAACTCTATTACAGATAACAGGATAGTTGGTACGGTTAATTTCCGTGGCACACCTATTCCAATTAATGGATATTGGGATGAAAACACCAATCAAATAAGATTTGATTCACCTTTTGCCGCATTTTCCGGTAACTTAACTATATTTGATGATCCC
>NZ_JBBHZM010000029.1:0-47347 GCF_049843615.1 Fictibacillus sp. Mic-4
GTGGAATTTATCCAGGTTAGTTTGGTATTGCCTTTTTTACGAGAGAATCTGCACGGACCATAATTTATTTTCAGGATAGAACATTTACAAGAAGCCCTGATGTAGAACTATTTTCATATTTTCAATACAATAGAAGGTAATTGGGCTCTGGCACTATTCAAATGGGTTATTAGCAATTTGTCATTTTCGTCAGGAAAGAGTGAAATGAAAAAGACGAATGACTTGATCCAAAACAGGCGATAAAAGAGAGTGCGACTTTCGGCCGCCCATAGCAATAAGCTTGATGTACTCCTATATGAAAACAATCGCGTGAAGGACTTTTTATTCTTCAGTTGCCGACAAGGTCGATGACGTGAATCAACAGGTGAAACCCGGATCGGTCATTTTGCTTCATCCGATATATGGTCAACCAGGAAACGAATTGAAAACGATTGAAGGAATCTTAAGTTTTTTATCGAAAAAGGAGTATCAGTTTGTGACGGATAATGGAGATGCTAAAGAGGTAATACCGATCGTTGGCAAGCTTTCTTAAAAGGAGGAAGATGAAAATGCTAGCAACAATTGAAAAAGTTGAAGATGGGTATATTGCCCGCTTTGAACGGCTATTCGAGCATCCGGTCGAACAAGTTTGGGCAGCTTTAACGGAGAATGAAATACTGGAAAAATGGATGCCGAATCTGCAAGTGAAGGATCTTCGAAAGGGAGGAACCATTCACTTTGATATGAAAGATGGGTCGGGAACATTAATTGATATGGAAATTTTGGATTTCAAGCCCTTATCTGTCCTCGAATTCATCTGGGGTGCAGATCGGGTTCGCTTTGAACTATCGGAAAAACCAGACGGATGCCTGCTCGTTTTGAATGAATGGATCGGCACATTAACTGACCATACTCCAAAAGATTTAGCAGGTTGGCATGTTTGCCTGGATGTTTTGAAGGCTTTGCTCAATGGTCATGTAATGGACTTTCCAAAAGGTGAATGGGAAGAATGGCACAAAAAGTATGTAATGACAATAAATCGGATTCAAAACTAACTTCTGCTACACACTGCAAGGGGCTGTCACAAAAAGTCACGTTTCAATGACTTTCTGGACAGCCCTTTTCCTTTTCCAAAAACGACGGATTTGAAATGAAAAATTAGCCAATAGCACAAAAAATCAAAAAAGAGGCTAAATCGTAATGTATGATGAAAACAAGGACGGTGAACATTTTGGATTATTATAAACGCATTCAAGCGGGAGTGGATTTGATCGAAGAAAAGTTGAAAGAACCGTTGGCCATTCAAGAAATCGCTCTGGAAGCAGGATTTTCTCCCTTTTATTTTCAACGATTGTTCCAAGCGATCAGCGGGTTTTCCACGCAAGGTTATATTCGAAAAAGGCGGTTAAGCGAGGCGGCGAAACGCCTGGCACAATCCGATGAAAGAATCATTGATATCGCTTTTGATTATCAATATCAGTCACAGGAAGCGTTTACCCGTGCATTTACAGATCTTTTTGGAATCACTCCGGCGAAGTATAGAAAAAATCCCGGGTGCATTTCATTTCAAAACAAATTGAATTTTTTAGATTTCAATAAACGAAAAGGAGATGATTTGATGATTCCTAAACCAGTTTTTAAAGAATTGGAAACTAGACACATTTACGGATGCGAATATAAAACCAACTTGAACGATGGCCGGCATTATAAAGAGATCCCGGGTTTTTATGAAGATTTTAGAGTAAATGAGCATTATTTGAAAGTTCCTGATAAAACCCCCGATCAAGCGTATGGCGTCGCATGCCGTTTCCAGGATGAGGGAGAATTCTCTTTTGTAATAGGAGGGGAGGTCGACCGAGATACCAGAGTAACTGTGGAAGGATTCACTATTGTGGAATTGCCGGCCGGATTATATGCAACCTTTCCGAATACGGATGAAGTGCCTTCCATCAGGGACTATATTTATGGAGTATGGCTGCCGAATAGCCAGTATGAAAGAAGGGAAGGCCCTGATTTTGAAATAACCGATCTTACAAAAAGCATGGAGCAACAGCGTGTGGTAATGACAATTTATATCCCCATAAAAAATAAATAGTCCGTACAAAAGGTGAACCAGCTTGATCTGATTCGCCTTTTTGTGCTTTGGTTATAGGGCTTGAGTTCAGCCTTTGATTTGATCTACGCTGCTAAAAATCAAGTTTTCTAAATTTTTTTTAAAAAATAGTGTAACAGGTATTGAATTGTCAAAGTTGTTATAGTACAATGAGTGCAACAACGAAACAGAGGAGGAATCAAACATGGTGACATTGGAATTTTACCGTAACTTGCCAAAGAAAGTTTGTCGGGAATGTGGGTGTGAGATCGAAGAGCAACATGAATCATACATTTACGAATGCGAGCATTGCATGAGAAAACACGAAGAATAGGAGAAACAGATGAAAGTAGAAGAATATTTATGATGGCCCTGTTATTCAGAAGATGAATAAACAGGGCTTGTTTTTTATAAAAAAGATCCGGATTGCTCTTTAATATAAACGTACTGTTTATAAGCATCTTTAATGGCGGCAATTAATGCGGATTGAGCCTTGCCGTAATAATGGCTCCCAATTGCCTCCACAATCGGTTCGACACCATCAAGTAAACTATGCCCTTTCAGCAGCTGCCCGAGAAAATCCTGGGCGTGCCCAGTTGCGAGTGTACAAGAAGCATCGATAATGACCCAATATTTTAAATCTGCCTCGAGCGTAACCGTTAACGTATGATAAACGTCGCTTGCCGCCATCCCCTGTGGAAGCTTCGCATGTCCCGCCAGCATGACCGTTCTTTTCATTCCTAAGCCCCTCCTGATCTATCAGCGTTGTTTTAATTTAACTCTACTACAGTCCCTGTGAAAAGGAAATGAATTTGTAAAGCAGGCTTGATTGCGTTATAAAGGAAGTAAGTAAAATTTGGGAGGCAGAAATAATGATCGCTTATGAGTATGACCAAAATGATCTTTCCATTAAAGAGCAAATGAACGGGGATGATTTTGAATTTTTTATGAAAGCGAAAACAGAAGAGGTTGTCAGAAAGCTGCACGAAATCCGCGATTTTTTTGATAAAAACGATACATATACGGACGTGTTGTTTTATCCTTATCCGGACCACGAATATCAAATGATCGTCAGGAAAGATTTCTATGTAGATTTTCTAGTAAGCCTATTTAAGCATCAGTTACTTACAAGCTTGACGTGGAAATAATCACCTTCATTCCAGAGGTGTTTTTTAAATGATCCTTTACAATCACTCAACCTGGCCTTAATAAAACTCTTTTATAGTGATGGTAGAAAGAAAAAATCTTAAGGAGTGGAGTGGTACGAGTGGTTAAGAAGAAAGCAATGGCGGGTGCTGTATTATCTCTTGCGGCAATTGCAGGGCTTGGATTGAGCCAGATTACCGATGCCCACGGACCGAACAAAGCAAAATTTCATCATCCTGAAAAGGCGAAAAATGTCATTCTCTTTGTAGGAGATGGAATGGGGGCGGCTCACCGTGAAGCGATCCGGCTTGCTACTGTTGGACAAAAAGGAAAACTTGCAATGGACGATATGCCGTATGCCGGAATCGTCCATACAAGCTCTACATCCGCCGTGACGGATTCAGCAGCCGCTGCAACAGCGATGGCTTCTGGTGTCAAGACATATAACGGAGCCATCGGAGTGGATCCGAATAAAAAATCAGTAAAGACAATTCTTGAGATGGCACATGATGCAGGCAAGTCAACGGGTCTGGTGACAACGAGCCAGATCACAGATGCCACGCCGGCCGCGTTTGGCGCCCATGTAACCGATCGCAAGAAGCAGAGCGATATTGCCAAACAATACATTGAAAAGAGCAAAGTGGATGTGCTTCTTGGCGGAGGAGAAGATTATTGGTACCCGGCTGGCGAACCGGGCAAATTTGAAGACCATTCGGCAAAAGATGAATCCGAGCAAAGTAAAGGAACAGAGGGCAATCTAGTAAAAAAAGCGCAAAAACTGGGCTATCAATATGTGACGAATAAAGAGGAACTAGAGAAAACGAACAGCAAAAAACTTTTAGGACTTTTTGCGAATGAAGAAATGTTTGAACAACGGCCAGAAGGCGAGGGAGACGTATACGACCCTGTCGTGCCGCTGCCGGAAATGACGAAAAAAGCCATCGACACGCTTTCAGCGAATAAAAAAGGATTCTTTTTAATGGTAGAGGAAGAAGGAATCGACGAAATGTCCCATGAAAACAATGCGGAGAAAATGATTAAAGCGGGCAGGCAACTAGATCAGTCCGTGGAAGTTGCGAAAAAATATGCAAAAAAACATCCAGATACGTTAGTCCTTGTCGTGGCCGACCATGAGTGCGGCGGTCTCACGATTGAAGAAGTAAGCGGGAAAGATGAATCCGGCGATGGAATTTCGAAAGAAGACGGGCCGTTCAAAGTAGCTAACAGCACGAATCAGTTCACGATTGACTGGACGACGACGGACCATGGCGGAGTAACTGTGCCTTTAACGGCGACTGGCGCCGGTGCCAAACAATTTGAAGGCATATATGAAAATACCCATATTTTCAATGCGCTGAAAAAAACGATGGGATTAAAGAAATAATGATGCAGACGGCCACCCAATTGAGCGGGTGGTCGTTTTTATAATTTCATAAGAAAAAGTTATCAATAATCATAAAGTAAAAAACATTTAATTATGTAAAGGATTTGGTTAAAATGAAAATAGATGAAATGAAAGAAGGCGATTCATATGGCCATCGATTTTCATAGCAGGGAAAATCGTTCAAGCTATTCGACAAGGGCAGCGGATCCAACTTGGGTAAAAAAAATTAATGATTTATGTGATGTTAAAGGCAAAAAAGTTTTGGACATTGGCTGCGGCGGCGGAATCTATACGAAGGCGCTTGCCATGATGGGGGCCTCATCGGTTACAGGGGTGGATTTTTCTAAACAGCAACTATTATCGGCGAAAGAGAACTGCAGGGAATATTCGAATATCGACTTTCGATTGGGCGATGCATTGGATACAAAATTGGAAAATGGCCGGTTTGACATTGTCCTAGAAAGAGCCGTCATCCATCACATCAAAGATTTAACTTTGTGCGCCAATGAAATTTACCGCGTTTTAAAACCTGGTGGCATATGCATCATTCAAGACCGAACACCTGAAGATTGCTTGGTGGAAGGAAGTAAATCCCACATCAGAGGTTATTTTCTTGAAAAGTTCCCTCCTTTGATCCGTAAAGAAACATCAAGAAGACATTCAAGCGAGAAAGTACGCGATGCATTGCAAGAAGCAGGGTTCAAAGTTTGCAAAGAATACAAACTTTGGGAAGTTAGAAAAACTTATAATGACATAGAGGAATTAGTCAGAGATCTCATGAACCGAACCGGCCGTTCAATTTTGCACGAACTAACGGATCGCCAACTTGAAGAACTTGCAGTGTACATTAAAAGGCAGAATTTTAAGCCGGGAGAACCAATTGTTGAAAAAGACCGATGGACAATCTGGCATGCGGTAAAATAATCGAATCGTTTAATTTATCTACGCTTAAAACGACAGATGCCTGCCATCTGTCGTTTATTCTACATCTATCAAAAAAGGATTTTTTAAAGGATAGATAGATTCAGATTTTGATAGGTTTGGATTGAAACAGACGAACATCGTTTTTGATTCATGAAAAGGCTGCCGATCACGTCACCGGCAGCCCGAGGGAAGTTTCCCCTATAATTAATGGATGGTAAATTGAATTTCCTCCCAACTCTTCCCCCTGTTTTTTGTATGAAGAATGGATTTCTTCGAGCATGCCCATCCATTGTGTGGATCTGTAAAATGGAGGCAGCGCGTCCCTTTGAGAAGATCCGCTTGCGTCCAAATCTCCCACTTTTTGAACTCCTTCTTGCTCTTATAGACGGCTCCGGCCTCTGCATCAATCGCCCGGCCGTGGTGTGCATCAATAAATGAAAGAGCGCCTCCGCCAGTAAAAGGAATCTCGTTTGAAGCCTTCCATGTTTGTCCAAGATTATGAGAAGTAAAGAACATCAGCGACTTTGTTGAACCATCATCCGTCATGACAGGAACGATAAGCAGATCATCTAAAGAGACCGGTTTGAAACAGGTCATCGCCTGCGCCGGGGAAGTCTCTTCTGATGGAAATGGCAAGTTCACCAATCTCCAGTTCTTTCCCCCATTGTTCGTCTTATATAAGCACGAGCGATTGCTCTGAGCTTTTACAGCTACCCAGCCGTCCATTTCATTGATGAATCGAATTCCAACCGGGACACCCGCAATCGGGACATGTCCAACTTTTGCCCATGTTTTGCCGCCATTCCGGGTTCTGTACAATATAGTAGAGAAAGGATCACTTGAAGCCAGAAGCCAGCCATTTTTTTTGCAGCTAAAATCGATGAAAGCGCTCAATGGTCTTCCATCTTCTTCGATTGGGAGAAGAGAATGCCCCCAGCTTTTCCCTTTATTGTGTGTAAAAAATACAGTCGGCGATAAAATTCCCTCTACCGAAACATAGCCAAATAAATAGGCAGTCTCCAGCCCGAAAAAAAACATTAATCGAATCATCGAATGTTCGGGTGTCACGTTTTTCCAATTCGAGGCGCCATCTTCGGTATAAAAAATCTCCATTCCTTCATTTTCTTCATTTTTCGCTCCCAGCCAACCGGCTTTATTGCTCCTCATTTGTATGCATTGTAAATGTATCTGTGCCATTTCCTCACCTCATAAAATTTCTTTTCATCATGTTATGCAAAATGAAAGAATGATTCTTCTAGTATTTATCACGGTGAAACTAGCATCAAATAACCATTTTCACTAGATTGTATTTCTGTCCGAGCACGAACCTTCTCTCACTGTATACATTAGTATTACTTGAGTGAAGAAGATCAATAGACTGATAAAAACACTCAATGAAAATCGAAGGGAGAGAAGCAAATGAACGTATCTATCATCATTCCGGTTCAAAACGAAGAAGCCACTCTCGCCCCTGTTTTAGAAGAATTGCAACAGTTAGCGCCTTATGAAATCGTCGTCGTTGTTAATGGTTCGACAGATCGCTCCAGGGAAATTGCCGAAAACTATGGATGTAACATAGTTTATTTTAAAGAGCCTCTTGGAATTGATGTCGGCAGGGCTATTGGCGCAAAAGCAGCAAAGGGTGATATTCTTCTATTTGTAGATGGGGACATTGTGATTGGGCATCAACAGCTCATTCCTTTTATAAAAGCCATTGAAGAAGGATGGGATATCGCACTAAATGATTTAGATTGGACGCTTAAACGGAAAATTCGCCCGCATCCAACCGCTGTCGCCAAGTTTGCCGTTAACCATATGCTTGGCAGGGGGGATCTGTCAATTGGATCGATGGTAGCTATTCCACATGCGATCAAGAAAACGGCATTGGAGAAAATCGGCTGGCGGGCTCTTGCTTGTCCTCCACTTGCCTATTCCATGGCGGTCTTAAATCAACTTAAAATCGTCGCTCCAGCTTCCGTTGATGTCATCGGCACAAATAAAATCCGCCCAAATCATCATGGGAAAATGGAAGGATCGCCGTTTTCATTTTCAACAAGTGTCATTATAGGTGACCATCTTCAGGCCATATCCAGGCTTATTGCTGAAAGAGGGCCGCGCGGAGGGCTGACTGACGGAAACCGGAACCGATCCTTTCTCCACCATTATCCCCAACCCTCCAAGCCGCGTGACAAGAAAGCGAAATTCAGCGCCATAATACCGGCTGGCAAGGAGCCTGATACAATTAAAGGCGTTATTGATGAGGTGAAGAAAGCAGGAGTAGATGAAATCATTGTCGTATTAAATGGGGCAGATAAACAGACGAAACAACGAGCCATGGATGCGGGAGCTGAAATTGTCGAATTTAAAGATCCACTCGGCCATAACATCCCGCGGGCCATTGGGGCGATGCACAGCACGGGCGAAATTTGCCTCTTTATAGACAGCGATTTTATCGTTAAAGCTGAGGATCTCGTTCCATTTTTAAAAGCGGCGGAGGATGGCGTCGATGTGGCGCTGAATGACCTGGAATGTTTACTTGACCTATACCAGCCGCTTCATGCAGTCAGTGCTGCCAAATATTTGTTAAATAGCGCCTTGAAGCGCCCCGATTTAACGATGAACTCTTTAACCGCTGTGCCGCATGCGATCCGCCGAAACGTAATTGAAAGGATAGGTTTTGATTATTTAATGAACCCTCCGCTATTCCAGGCGAAAGCCCTATTAGAAGGGTTCAACGTGAAGCCCGTACATTACGTTGATGTTGTCAAGCCGAACCGCCTGCGCAAAGAACATATCCGTGTGAAAGGCCGGGTGGCATCTACGGATCGGATTCTTGGGGATCATGTCGAAGCGTTTAGCCATCTTTTTCATGTCATAAATGACCGATGTGGATATACGGACGGAAAAAGAAAATGGGAGTTCCTTGAAAATCATCATTCTGCTGAACGAAAAAAGGTCGCTGTTATCGGCCTCGGCTATGTTGGTCTCCCGCTTGCCCTTCATATCGCCAGTGAAAATTACGAAGTGGCCGGAATCGATATGGATCCTCGAAAAATTGAAAGTCTCCAAAAGGGGAAAAGCTATATTCCCGACGTTTCTGATTCAACAGTCGCCGAACGAATGAATGGACGTTTCAAAGCGATGCTTCCTGAAAACGGAAGCGAATCAGTAAAACAAGCATCCTATATTATCATCACCGTTCCTACACCGATTAATGAAAAGGGCGAGCCGGATTTAGAAGCGATGGTTTCGGCTACCCATTTTATCGAAAAGCATCTCCAAAATGGACAAACATTGATTTATGAAAGCTCGACTTATCCTGGAACGATGGAAGATGTGATTTTGCCCATTTTGTCCAAAAAAGGCATGAAAGTCGGGGAAGATTTTTTTCTATGTTATTCGCCGGAAAGAATTGATCCCGCCAATAAAAACTTTACGTTAAAGTCCATTCCAAAAATTGTGAGCGGCCAGACGAAGCAATGTTTAGAAAAGATCAAGTCGTTTTACGGAACGATCTTTGATCAGCTCGTGCCCGTCAGTTCGCCGAAAATCGCCGAATTAGCGAAAATTTTTGAGAATGTCCAGCGACTTGTTAATATTTCGCTCGTTAACGAAATCGATACATTATGCCGGAAGCTTAACATTGATTTTTATGAATCATTACAGGCTGCTTCGACAAAGCCTTTTGGATTTACGCCGTATTGGCCGGGTCCTGGCATCGGTGGTCATTGTATACCGGTTGACCCGCTCTATCTCCAATGGAAGCTCGGGCAACATGGCCTTACAAGCCAGCTGATTCAGTCGGCTTGCGAAATTAACGACAATATGCCAAAAGAAGTAGCAGAGCGTGTGAAAAATGCACTTGAGGAGGATGAAAAGAATATACTGGTGATCGGACTTACTTATAAAAAAGACGTAAATGATGTGCGAGAGTCCCCTGCATTGAAAATATTCAAAACGCTTTTAGCGGAAAACTATAATGTCTGCTATCATGATCCATACATTCCATCAGTTGTGCTGGACGGCAACATCCATCAGTCCATTCCATTGTCTGAAATGACACTCAATGTATTCGATCTTGTCCTTATACTGACCGATCACTCTGGCGTTGATTATGAACTCCTTTCAGGGGCAAAGAAGATCATCGATACACGCGGGGTGTTAGCAAAAAGACAACGCAGTTAACCTTTGCCTTCATTTCATAGAAAATGAAGGCATTTTTTTACATGAAAATTAGCAGCTTGCAAGTTTATGCATTTAAGAAAATGTTTTCCTAGACATTTTCATTATAAGAAAGGAGTATAGAATTGGATAAAAAGCAATCTATAATTATTTCCGTTTGTGATGATAGACCGGCATTTGAACGGGCCCTTCAGTCTTGCCGTCAGCTTTCCCCTTATGAAATCATTGTCGTTGCCCATCCTGCTTGCGAACAGTCGATCAAGGCCGCAGCCAAATATGCCTGCCGGGTTATTCCCTGCCATGATCTTGAAACTCATAAAGGCCATGCACTGGGCGCCAAAGAAGCTACTGGAGACATATTATTGTTCGTTCCTTCCGATGTTGCGATTACGGCAGGCACATTAAAAAAATTTCTTCAACCGTTAATAGAAGGGACAGCGGACGTGGCAATCAATAAAATGGATTATTGGTTTTATAAAAAAGGGCAGCCTCAAGAAGCCGTTGTCTTCCCGCAAATGACGAACCAATTTTTTCGGCGCCCCGATTTGAAAATGGACTCTACTGTATTCGTTCCTTATGCGATGACAAAAGAAGTAGTCGATAAGATTCACGCAGATAATCTCGCCCACCCGGTCATTGCCTATTTTAAAATGATCCAGTACTCATTTAGAATCGTCAATCAATTGCCAATCGGCGATGTTTCAATGTATTTAAAAAAGATGGCGGAAACAAACGGTCCTGCACGTTCTATTTCCGAAAAACGGATGATCGATTACCATCTGGAGGCGATTTCTTTTTGGATCAAACAGTCGGGGGATCCAAGAGGCGGCCATTTTGACGGAGGAAGAAGGCGGGACATCGTAGAAGGATTAAAGTCTCATGGAGTAAGGACAGGACCAAACATCATTCCTGGTTGGGGACATCAACCGGAGAATGACGAGGAGAACCGGCTCTCTATCATTATTCCCGCTCAAAATGAAGCGAAAGTGATAGGTTTTATTATAGAAGAATGCCGAAAATTAGAACCGTTTGAAATCATTGTTGTGGCAAATGGCTCAACAGATAAAACGGAAAAAGTAGCACGACAATACGGGGCAACGGTAATCGTTTATAAGCAAAAACTTGGCCATGATGTGGGGAGAGCAGTTGGGGCTTATTTTGCCAGCGGTGACATTTTGCTTTTTATGGACGGAGATTTTGTGATTCCTGCAGTTGATCTGTTTCCATTTGTCCACGCCGTCGAACGCGGAGTCGATGTAGCGCTCAATGACTTAAATCATTATCTTACTAGCCGCACTCCGCTTCATATTGTGACAGCTTGTAAATATGCGATCAATGTGGCGTGCGGACGAAAGGATCTGGGGGCTGGTTCTACCGTTGCGGTTCCTCATGCACTCAGTAAAAAATGCGTGGAACAAATAGGCTTTGAAGCGCTCGCCACACCGGTTTACGCTCAAATTCAAGCCATTTTAAACGGACATATCGTCCAGAATGTTCATCGGATCGAAGTGGATAAAATGAATCGAACTCGTCCAAGTCAACATTTTTCAAAGAAAAAAGGCGAATTAGCGCCAACTACCTCCCTAATTATCGGCGATCATATCGAAGCATTTTTCCACCTGGCGAATCACTGTCAGAAATCCTCCTCCTAAACTATTATCCATTATAAAAAAGGCAAATAGATTGATATAAATGCCGTTTCTCCCTTTTAAAATCGACATAGTATGTTGGATAAAGGGGGGAAACCAATGTCTTGCACAAATCAACATTGTTTTGATATATGTTTTAAGGTTGTCATCGACACGGTCAATGATAGTGTTGAAACATTCGTAGATTGCGGCGACCAATGTTCCGGCATAGATATAGACTTTCATGATGGAATCATTACCATTGTCTTGCCGTTAGTCGCCTGTGTAGATACAACCTTAAATGATGATTTAAGTGTATCAGGTCAATTAGTTAGTCTTTCTTTTCCGCATTACCTCTAAGCTCGAACTTGGTCATGTTGCAGAAAAAGGTGTGCTTTATATTGGCACACCTTTTTAATTGTACCTTTCGCCAAATAATTGATACCCGCACTGAATTGACGAATGGATGGAAAACAACAATAAGAGTAGTGCAGAACGACAAGCGTCCCATAACAGGTATTCATAAATCTGTTGATAAAAAATAAATATAGTTGGAGAAAGGGGTGATGGTGGATGAGTGAACAAAACGGACAGTACGTTGAACAAGAACGGGAGAGACATGTGCATTCGCTTTGCAAACAGCATATGTATTGCCATGTGGTCGTAACGATGCAAGATGGAACAAAGACGGATGGAATTATATATCAAGTCGATGATCAAAATGTGTATATGCTTATCCCGAAAAAGCAAGCTGGCCATGGAGGAAGCGGACAATACCCGGGCAGGCAAGAGGCGGAAGACCAAAGGTTTTTTGGTCCGTTCGGTGTTGGACCCTGGGGGCCGGGGGGCGGTGGAAGATGGTGGTATTACTATCAATGGTATCAACCCGCCACTTTTCCGCTCGCATCAATTACAGGAATCACATTATTCCCATTTCCATACTATTACCCGGCATATCCATATATCTGGTAACATAAGAAAACCAATCGTCAGCTGAACGATTGGTTTTCTCGCATTTAGGAATTGGTTTTGCTCTTTCTTCCTTGATATAGTGAAACTGCCGACTTGACTAGAAATAAAAAAATAAAAAAATAGAGAAGGACTAATTCTGGAAGTTCCATCAGACGAAAGGGGCTTAACGCATTTTTTAGGGAAGTTATCAGGTCAGAGCCCATCAGGATATCGATGCAAAGGGATAGGCCAGCTAATAATCCCATTAACAAAATGGCAATGCCGAAAATTTTCATGTTTTGATCACTCTCCACCGTCTATTTTATCCTTTCAGAGGCTGCAGTATTATACAAACTTGCCTTGATGCCGGATTCCAATAGGCAGCCGGGATATTTTTCATTTATGAAGTGAATAAAAAATTTCGTATACTCCAATAACTGGCAGGGGAAAATGGAAAATAAAAGCCGATGAAAGGAAATCATGGACCATGCCTTCATTTTTCAAGAATCGGAAAGAAAAAAAGGATGATCAGGACGAAAAAAACAGCAAAAAATTGCCCCAGTTCATGGGTGAAACGCTTGCTGGAAATCTTGAAATTATTAAACAAAGGACTGGAAACAGTACGGATGTAGTTATCCGCATATTGAACATTGGCTTTCAATCAGAAATCAAAGCGGCGATTGTTTATGTTGAAGGCATCGTGAATGATGAATCGGTCAATGATTTTTTAATTGAGTCAATAACGAATAATCGTGCGTTAAAAGAGCGAATGACGAAGCAAAATGTGCTAGAGACCATTGCTGAAGAAACAATTGCGCTCGGGAACGTCCAGACGGTAAACAAATGGGACGAGCTGTTGGTTTCATTAATGTCGGGCGAAACAATCATTATCATTGATGGAACAAATGAAGCGATAATTGCTGGCACGAAAGGCGGAGAAAAACGCTCAATATTGGAACCGAGTACCGAGTTGTCGGTCCGCGGTTCTAGATCTAGCTTTACAGAATCGATCCGAACCAATACGGCCATGGTGCGACGAATCATAAAAAACCCGAATTTATGGCTCGAGTCAATTAAAATCGGCAAAGTGACGAAAACTGATGTTTCGATCATGTATATAAAAGGAATCGCTAATGATGAAATCATCGAAGAAGTGCGCAAACGTTTAACTAGTATTGACATCGACAGCATATTGGAGTCGGGGTATATTGAACAGCTAATTGAAGACCAGACGATGACAACCTTTCCAACTCTTTACCATACAGAAAGGCCCGATATGGTCGCGGGAAATCTCCTGGAAGGAAGAGTTGCGATTTTTGTAGACGGAACTCCATTTGTGCTGCTTGTGCCAGTGGTTTTCATTCAATTTTTCCAGTCTGTCGATGATTATTATGTTCGTTATGATATAGCGACGGCCATTCGATTTTTACGAATTTTTGTTTTTTTTATATCCTTGATCGGACCCGCTTCATATGTCGCGATTACAACATTCCATCAGGAGATGATCCCGACGTTGCTGGCCATCGCTATAGCAGCGCAGCGAGAAGCGGTGCCTTTTCCGGCGCTTGTTGAAGCTCTCATGATGGAAGTGGCTCTTGAAATTTTAAGGGAGGCGGGAATTCGCATGCCTAGGGCCATTGGATCCGCGGTCTCCATCGTGGGGGCGCTTGTTATCGGACAGGCTGCGGTGCAGGCTAGCATCGTTTCACCGGCCATGGTGATTGTTGTCTCCATCACGGCGATCGCCAGTTTTGCCACACCATCATTTGCGATTGCGATCTCCGCCCGTTTAGTCCGGTTTCTATTTATGCTCGCGGCAGCAACGATTGGCTTTTATGGCATCATTCTCGGATTTATTATGTTGATCGTCCATTTGTGCAGCCTACGTTCATTTGGCGTTCCATACATGTCGCCGCTTGCTCCATTGATTCCAGTAAATACAGGAGATACGGTCGTCCGGGTGCCGTGGTGGACCTTGAGGCAAAGACCAAGATTGATCGGCAATAAAAATAATGTTCGAGAGGGGAAGGGACAAAGGCCAGTCCCCCCTGAAAACCGTGGAATGGTAAATAACATGATTGAAAAAGGTGATCGGGATGATTCGTAAATGGATAGTCATGTTATTAATGATGATAGGCGTTACGCTCATTTCAGGATGCTGGAGCAAAAAGGAGTTAACCGACCTGGCATTGATTGCAGCTTTTGGAATTGATCTAGACAAAGAAGGAAGGTATGTTGGAACGTTGCAAATTGTCAATCCATCAAACGTAGCTGGCAGCCAGCAACCCGGTGGAGGCGGCGGACAGGGCACGGCTGTTTCTGTTCTTTCCACAACTGGAGACAATTTAGATGAAGTAAGCCGGAGGGCGTCTACGAAAATCTCAAGAAGGCTCTATTACGCACATGCCAACGTTATTGTTATTAGCGAAAAATTGGCCAAAAAAGAAGGAATCAACAGCATTCTTGATGCGTTTGATCGCGATCCTGAATTCCGAAATACGGCGACATTGGTAATAGCTCGCGGTACGAAGTCGGCGGATATTTGCAGGGCGTTAACAATCATCGATAAAATTCCGGCCAATAAAATCATCAAGACATTAAAAACGACGGAAAATAGATGGGGGGAAAATATCTTCACCAACATTCAGGATGTTATGAAGTCGCTCGTTTCTGACGGAAAAGAGCCTGTCATCACTGGGATCCAGTTAAACGGGGATCCCAGGCAGGCGAAAAATCTGGAGAATCTCCAAGTTTCATCTCCAGAAGCGATTTTGCAAACTAACGGTCTTGGCGTTTTTAAAGATGGAAAGCTAATCGATTGGTTTAACGGGAAAAGAGCCAGGGGAGTTGTATGGATTCTTAATAAAATCAAGTCCACGGACGTGAACATCAATTGGAGAGAAAAAAAAGATGCCATTGCATATGAAGTGATCCGCGAAAAAACGAGCGTCTCCGCCACTATGAAAAACGGCAACCCCAGGATGTCGATTCATGTCCGTGCAGAAGGAAACATCGGCGAGGCAAGGGCTCCAGTCAATTTAACCGATCCGGGTGTCTTGAAAAAAATTGAAAAAGTATTAAAAAAAGAAATCAAACATGAGATACAGGATGCTGTTCAGGCTGCCCAGAAAAATAAAGCGGATATTTTCGGATTTGGCGAAGCGGTTCACCGTTCCGCTCCGGATGAATGGAAAAAAATGAAACTCGATTGGAACGACAAATACTTCCCGAAATTAAAAGTTAACGTCAAGGTGGAAGCATTCGTACGTCGTACGGGCTTACGAAACAAGCCTTATAGCTCTAATATCGGGAAATAGCTAAATGATCTTAAAAAAGGTTGTGACAGGGTGGAAAAGGCGAAACTCAGCGCATACCAGCTGTTTGTCCTCATATTATTGTTTGAACTAGGTAGCGCGATATTGGTTCCCCTTGCGATCGATGTAAAGCAAGATGCCTGGCTGGCCATTCTCCTCGGAATGGCGGGCGGCTGTTTCCTATTTTTAATTTACCTCTGCCTTTATTATTACTACCCCAACATTCCGCCGGCCATCTATATGCAAAAAATTATGGGAAAAGCGATAGGGAGGGCACTTGCCTTATTATACATTCTCTATTTTACGTACCTCGCGTCCCGGGTGCTTCGGGATTTCGGGGAAATGCTGGTGACTTTCGCCTATCCGGATACGCCGATGTTCATCGTGAACGCATTATTGATGATGGCGATCGTTTATACAATAAGCAAGGGAATTGAAGTATTGGCCCGGGCTGGGGAATTGCTTTTTGTATTAATTTATTTGCTTGCCATAACCGGCTTTATTCTAATTGTCGTATCGGGTTTGATCGACATCAATAACTTAAAGCCAATGCTGGAAGAGGGTATTTCGCCTGTAATAAAAGTCGTATTTACTCAAACGTTGTATGTTCCGTTTGGAGAAGCGATTGCATTTACGACGATTTTGCCTTATTTAAATAATCCAAAAAAGGCGAGAGTGACGGCTATATCATCACTCTGGTTAAGCGGCATCAATTTAGCTCTTGCCATGGCCATTAACATTAGCGTACTCGGTGTTGATCTTGCTTCACGTTCGCAATTTCCTCTTCTTTCAACGATACAGAGCATACAGGTAGCAGATTTTTTAGAACGACTTGATGTTTTTTTTATGCTAGCCTTGATTATTGGCGGGTTCTGCAAGATCGGCGTATATTTATATGCAGCGGTTTCAGGGGCGGCAAGCTTATTTAACGTTAAAAAGCCTTCGAAGCTTGTTTATCCAATCGGACTCGTCGTTTTAATTGTATCGCTCGCGATTGCCAGCAATTTTGCTGAGCACTTAAAAGAGGGGCTGCAGGTTGTTACGATTTTAATGCATTTTCCGTTTCAAGTAATCATTCCGTTGCTTCTTCTTTTTATCGCTTTTTTAAAAAATAGGAAAAAAACAGGGTGATGGAGATGGCCGGGTTTTCTGCTAAAGCCTATTTGGGCATGAAAAAAACAGCGCCGGCTAACGGCACTGTCCTTAAACAACATTTTCTTTCTTTTGGCCGGTTTCATTTAGCCGGCTGTTCCTATAGCCATACGTAAAGTAAATGATGAGTCCGAGTGCCAGCCAGATCAAGAATCCCTTCCATGTAAACGCCTGTAGCTGGAACATTAAATAGACGCAGAAAATAACGGCTAAGGCTGGTATGAAGGGAACCCATGGCGTCTTAAACCCGCGTTTGATGTCAGGACGGGTTTTGCGCAATACAGCAACGCCAAGAGAAACGGCGGAGAAAGCGAATAACGTCCCAATGTTCGTCAACTCGGCCAATTTATCAAGCGGAACCAGTCCGGCAAATGCAGAAACCAATAGCCCGGTTACCCATGTGCTCGTCATCGGAACCTTTCTTTTCGGATGGACGTTAGAAAGCCTCTTCGGGAGTAGCCCATCCCTGCTGATAGAATAGAACAAGCGGGTCTGGCCGAACATCATGACGATAAGGACCGTTGTAATTCCGACAATGGCTCCGAGTGAAATGAATCCTCCGCCCAATCCTGATGGATGAACTGCAATGCAAATGCAACCGGGTCTTTCACTCCTAGCTTTTGGAATGGAACAATTCCTGTAAGAATTAATGAAACAATAATATATAAAATGGTACATATCGATAATGCCGATATAATGCCAATTGGCAAATTGCGCTGCGGATTCCTCACTTCTTCAGCTGCCGTAGAAACGGCGTCAAAGCCAAAGTAGGCAAATACGACCACCGCAGCTCCCGTAGCCACTCCGGAAAAGCCGAATGGCATAAACGGAGCCCAGTTCACGGGTTTGACGTACCAAACCCCAACGGCAATAAAGAGAAGAACGACCGCGATTTTAATAATGACCATAATAGCGTTGAATTTGGCCGACTCCTTAACCCCTCTGGAAAGAATAAATGTAACCAGTAAAACGATGAGAACAGCGGGCAAATCAATGATCGTGCCTTTCGCCGGATCAAACGCACTTGTCAGAAAAGTCGGAAAATGAATCCCGAATCCTGATAACAGCCCCTGGAAATACCCGGACCAGCCACTGGCCACAGCTGATGACGCGAGGCCGTACTCCAGCACTAAATCCCAGCCCAGAATCCAGGCTACGATTTCGCCAAAAGCAACATAACTATAAGTGTAAGCGCTTCCAGACTCCGGCATCATCGAGGCAAATTCAGAATAGCATAGCGCCGCAAATGCGCAGGCTAAACCGGCAATTATAAACGAAAGGATGAGTGCAGGTCCTGCATATTTTGCAGCAGCGACTCCAGTTAAGACAAAAATTCCAGTTCCAATGATTGCTCCGACTCCGAGCATGGTTAAGTCCATTGCTCCTAGTACCTTTTTGAGCGAACTTTCTGAATTTTTTCCTCCTATTGTTTTTTTGCGAAATAAGTTCATGCCAATCCTCCTGTAGCAAAAAATATAGTCGATTTTTGTCAAATCTTCTACGAATATTTTATCCAAAACCAAACTTTTAGTAAAGTGGTAAATTTCAGAAAAATTTTACCATTACAAATAAAAAGGCAAGCTACCTATTCAATAGGTGCTTACCTTTACTTGGTCCAAACTATGGCGTTACGATCCGCTGCTTTCAACAGCTTTTTGAATATCCAAATAGCCTTTCCCTTGCGTGTTCGGCGACAATCCCCAATCTTCAGCGCCGGATAGCAGTTTCTGCTTCACTTCGTCAGGTGACAGTCCGCGATCGTTTTGAATGATCAATGCCACGGCACCGGCACAAATTGGGGTGGCCATTGACGTTCCGGATAACGAGAAGTAATTCTTGCCGACCCGGCTGGAAGAATTCGTTTTGTCTAAAAAAGAACCGGGAGAACGAGTAGAAATAATATTAACTCCTGGCGTAAGCAAATCAGGTTTGACCAATCCGTCGATGGTAGGACCACGGCTTGAGAAATCGGCGACAACATCGTCCTTCCTGTCGTTCGTATTGTTGTCTTTCATGGCGCCAACGGTAATAACTTTTGGACTGGTTCCGGGACTTGAAATGGTTTTTTGTCCAGGCCCGCTGTTGCCCGCAGCAACACAGACGACAATGCCACTGTCCCACGCTTTTTCAACGATTTTGACGACCGGGTCGTCCTTGGCCGATTGTGTAGCTTCACTTCCTAGTGACATAGAAATAATATCGATGTTGTATGTTTCTTTATTTTCTATACACCAGTTTACGCCTGCAATAACGGTCGACAACGAACCGGATCCCATCTTATTGAGCACTTTCACGCCGACAAGATTCGCCTCAGGGGCAGGTCCTTTATATTTTCCATCGGATAAGGACCCATTGCCCGCGGCATCCCCCGCGCAATGGGTACCATGGCCATTATCATCATAAGGCGCTTGTTTATTATTCACAAAATCTTTAAACGCGACGATGCGGTCTTTAAGATCTTCATGGGGATAGATTCCTGTATCAACGATGGCAATGGTAACGTCTTTGCCGGTAATTCCGGATTCATTAACGGCTGGAGCTTTAATGGATGCGCTTGCATTATCAAGCAAAAGACTTATTTTGCGGTCGTAATGGATCTTTTTAATGTGCTCGCAATTCTCTAGCACTTTTTCTAATGTTTTAATAGAAAGATGTGCGGAACAACAAGAAATGGCCGGGTATTCGTGCTTGATTTTCCCTTTATGCGATTTAAGGCTGGAGAGCCCGTTTGCAAACGCCTCCTCATTTAGCTCAAATTCGATAATGACCGGCAGTTTTTTCATTCTTTTTGCAACCATCTCAAATGGCCGATGAAGAAAACAGGGGATTTTCCGAAAAGGATGATAGAGTCCCACTAAATTCTTGCGCAACTCGTGATCCAGTTTATGGCTCATTTTACGCGCTAACTGGATGACCGAAAAACTAAACATGATGAATACCTCCTAGCATTCTAGTAATTGGTAATAGATTATGATGGCGGGGAGTAGAAGGTAACGGCTTTAGTTGATAGTTGGAAAAAGGGCTATTGATAGATTTATAAAGCATCCTGAAACGATTGACATCTGCTGCAAAAAGATTGAAAAGCGCCCTAAAATGATCGATAGTTCCTCTGAATTGTTTAATAAATACCAGGTTTATTTCTGGAATAGGAGATAGAAAACATAAAATTTTCAAAAAACGAATTGACGGGACTGAACTGCGGTTATATAATACATTACATAACATTATAGATTGTTATGTAATGTTATATAAAAGTAAAGGAGGAGTCATCCAAATGAGCAATATTCAAGTAGCCGTCAATAGTCAAGTGCAAGAGGTTTTAGAGGAACTGAAAAAACGCACGATTAAAAATGTGTTTTTTGTCGCTTGCGGAGGATCATCCGCTTTAATGTATCCGAGCAAATATGTCATGGACCGTGAAGCTGTTCAAATTGTATCTGATTTATATAGTTCAAATGAATTCATTCATAGAAATCCGAAAGGCCTTGGCAAAGAGTCGCTCGTCATCTTGTGCTCTCATTCAGGAACAACGCCTGAAACGGTGGAAGCGACGAAATTCGCAAAAGATAAAGGGGCGATGACAGTAGCATTAACGAACGAGCCACAGTCGCCGCTCGCGAAAAATGCAGATTATTATGTGAAATATGAGTGGGGCGATGAAGCGAAAGCGATCAATACAAACTACAGCATCATGTATCAATTAACGTTCGGATTATTACAAGTGGCTGAAAAGAATGACCAACTGGCAAAAATAATGGCAAGCCTTGAAAACTTACAATCGGTTTATGACAAAGCGCTAAAAAAAGAAGAGGACAGCGCCCGGCAATTTGGCGAGTTACATAAAGATGAGCCGATCATTTATACGATGGCCAGCGGATCAAACTATGGCGTAGCCTATTCTTTTAGCATTTGCATTTTAATGGAAATGCAATGGATTCATTCGCATGCCATTCACGCGGGCGAGTACTTCCATGGTCCATTTGAGATCATTGATGAAAAAGTGCCGTTCATCATTCTATTAGGATTGGATGAGACAAGGCCGCTTGAAGAACGGGCGCTGTCTTTCTCTGAGCGGTACGGCAAAAAGCTGACAGTTCTCGATGCGAAAGAATTTGATCTTGAAGGAATTGATGAGGAAGTGAAAGGGTATATCGCACCGCTTGTGTTAAATCGAGTGCTCAGGCAGTATGCCGACCGATTGGCGGATGAGCGCAATCATCCACTTAGTAAAAGACGTTATATGTGGAAGGTAGAATATTAATAGAGTTGTTGAAAAGTAGGGGAATCCCTTACTTGTCCCTTTTTGGACAAGGTCAATGCGCTGATCTATTAAAAATTTCTATCTTTTTTTGAAAATTATATTATAATGTTATATAACGTTATAATATAATTTTCTTTTATCCATTTAAAAAAAGAGGGGTGCCATGCTTTATGCGAAAAAGATTCGGAATATTGCTTGTTTTTCTCGTCGCCGTTTCCGCATTGATTGCAGGATGTTCCGGTGGGCAATCACCGTCCGAAAAAAATGGCGAAGTGACGCTAAAGTTTTTCCATCGCTGGCCGAAAGATCCTGAAAAATCGTTTTTTGATAACGCAGTCAAAGAGTTTGAAAAACAAAACCCGAAAATCCATATTCAAACGGAAGCCGTCCTGAATGATTCGTACAAAGAAAAAATTAGAGTAATGCTCGGAACGAATAATCCGCCGGACATTTACTTTTCCTGGAGCGATGAATTTGCAGACAAATTCGTGCGAGGAAACAAAGCGTTAGATTTAACGCCTTACTATAAAGAAGATGCAAAATGGTCTTCGCAACTTGTCCAGTCACAAATCAGCCCATTTACGTTTAACGGAAAGCAATATGGCGTGCCATGGACAATGGATGGAAAAACATTTTTCTATAATAAAAATATCTTTAAAAAACTGAATATTCAGCCTCCGAGGACATGGGAAGAGCTTATTAGCGTTTCGAAAGTATTGAAGAAGCACCACTATACACCGATCGCTTTTGGAAGCAAGGCTCCCTGGGCCATTTCACATTATATCGGCACGTTAAATCAAAGGCTTGTGGATGAAAAGACGCGTGAAAAAGACTATAACAGGGCAACGGGGGAGTTTAAGGATCCGGGCTATACGGAAGCACTGGAAAAATTCAAAGAGCTGGTGCCATATTTTAACGACCATCCGAATTCAATTGACCACGAGTACGCAAGACAGCTTTTCACAGCCGGGAAAGCGGCTATCATTTATGCCGAAACAGCGGAAATCAAGCTGGTGGAGCCAGGCATTAAGTTTAAGTTAGGATTCTTTGATTTTCCATCCATTCCAGGAGAAAAAGGCAGCAAGGATTTTCTGACAGGAGCTCCCGAAGGATTTATGATTTCAGCGAAAACGAAACACCCGAAAGAAGCGATGAAATTTTTAGAGTTTTTAACGTCGAAACCAATGGGTGAAAAACTAGTGAAAGACGTTGGTAAATACAGCGCGGTAAAAGAAACGACAAACCGAACGAATGCAACCCCTGAGCAAATCGAAGCGGTGAATAAAATTTTAGATGCAAAAGAGATGGTTCCATGGTTTGATACCGATGTCGACATTGAAATTGTTGATGCGTATCTCAACGGGGTGCAAATGATGCTAAACGGGCAAAAATCGCCGAAAGGCATCATGAAAGATGTCCGAAAGGCAGCCGCATCTCTCAGAGAATCTTCTCAATAAGGGTGGGGCTGTCTCCCACCTTATTTCTCCATTAAGGGGTGATCCATAAATGTCGAAGAACAGAAAACTGCTTCCTTATCTCTATCTTTTTCCGGCAATTCTCTTTCTCATCCTATTTGTCTATATTCCAATCATTCAAAACATCGGTTTTAGTTTTTATGATTGGAACGCGTTTTCGCCTGAAAAAATTTTCGTAGGATTGAAGAACTATTTACAATTATTTCGCGATCCGATTTTTTACGAGGCATTAAAAAATAACATCTGGTACGCTGTTATCTCCATTATCTTTCAAGTGTTCGGCGCGCTTGTCATTGCGGCGATCCTGGAGGATAAGCTCGTACGCCGGTTCTCGCCGGTTTTCCGGACGGTCTATTTTTTGCCCGTCATCATCTCAATGACCGTGATCGCGCTTTTGTTTACTTTTTTTTATAATCCGGATGTCGGGCTGTTGAATCAATTGCTCCGCGCCATTGGGCTCGATCATCTGGCGATGGCATGGCTCGGCGACAGCAAGACCGCTATGTTTGCCGTCATTGCCGTCTCCCAGTGGCAGTCGATCGGCTATATTGCCATGCTGTATATCGTCTCCATTCAGAAAATTCCAAATGAGCTTTACGAAGCAGCAGAGATCGACGGAGCCAATAAAATTAAGATGTTTTTTCATGTAACGGTTCCGCAAACGAAGGAGATGTCATTTGTCGCTGTCATTATTACTTTAACGGGAGCTTTTACCGTATTCAATGAACCTTATATTTTAACAGGAGGAGGTCCCGGTAACGCTTCTGAAGTGCTCAGTACGTACTTGTATAAAACGGCATTTTCTAAAGATATGATGGGCTATGCTTCGACGATCGCGACAGTCATACTAGCGATTACGCTCGTTGTTTCCCTTATACAAATGAAACTGTTCAAAACGGGAAAGGAGGGATAAATCATGAAAGTGTCGGGACAAGCACTCAATGTTCAGGTAAACGTAAACGTGAGAAAGCGCAAAAAGAGAGTGAAAAGCTATGCGGGGCTGACAGGAACGTACGCTTTTCTCATTCTTTATTTGCTAGTGATCGCCTATCCGCTTTTTTGGATGGTCATGAGTTCGTTTAAAGATACGGACGGCATTTTCAATCATAGCTGGTCGCTTCCAACAAAATGGCTCGTTGAAAATTATGTAACCGCATGGAATACGGGGATCTCATCTTACTTTCTCAATAGTGTCATCGTCACTTTTCTATCATGCTTGATCACTGTAGCCGTAAGCGCCTTTGGGGCCTACGCGCTATCAAGATTTGAATTTAAATTCAAAACGATCATCCTCGTTTTCTGCATGGGGGGACTGATGCTTTCACCGCAAGTAAGCTTGATCCCTTTATATAAACTTATTCAATCAATGGGCCTTTTTAACACGTATTGGGCGTTAATATTGCCATACGTTGCTTATCGCATCCCATTTACAGTGCTGCTCATACGATCGCATTTCCTTTCGATTCCAAAAGAATTGGAGGAAGCAGCCTATTTAGACGGATGTTCAACCTTTGGAATATTTTGGCGGATTTTCGTCCCACTTAGCAAGCCGATTCTTTTAACGTCAACTATTTTGACCGCTTATTATACGTGGAATGAATTCATGTTTGCGATCATTTTCATTGATGATGATAAACTAAGAACGATACCTGCAGGGTTAATGCAGTTCAGGGATGCTCTTCAGACCGAATGGGGAGTATTGCTTGCCGGTTTGACGATTTCAGCGGCTCCGATCATCTTATTATTTTTATGTATGCAAAAATATTTTATCCGCGGACTGGCAAACGGCGGTTTAAAAGGATAGAAGGGCGGGATGATGATGAAGATTATCGCGATTGGCGATAACGTTGTCGATTATTACAAACATCAAAATAAAATTTACCCTGGTGGAAATGCGCTCAATGTTGCTGTTTTATGCAAGCGCTTAAATGTGGAATATTCATCCTATATCGGAATACTCGGAAATGACATGGCCGCGGCGCATATTATCGACGTTTTGGAAAAGGAGAAGGTTGACTTTAGCAGGATCCGCCAGGGTTATGGGGAAAATGGGATGGCGGTAGTCAGCCTTGATGAACATGGCGATCGGGTTTTCATTGGATCCAACAAGGGAGGGATCCAATCCAGGCTCGGAATCCGCTTGACGCCGGAAGATTATTCATTTATCGAAAAGCACGACTTGCTTCATACTAGCGTTTACAGCAATATCGAGCATGTGTTGCCGGATTTAAAATATGCGGTTGCCATTTCTTTTGATTTTTCAACTCAAACGAATGAAGACTATTTAGAAAAAGTATGCCCGTATGTACAATATGCCTTTTTCTCCGGCAGTCATTTAACAGAGGAAGAATGCCGTGTATTAATGCACAAAGCGTACAGGTTAGGCTCGAAAGTCGTTTGCATCACCCGTGGGGCGGATGGCGTGCTCCTTTATAACGGAGAAAAAGTGTATCGGCAATCCGTTATCCCGACAGACGTTATTGATACATTAGGGGCGGGGGATTCGTTTATCGCAGGTTTTTTAGTGTCTTACATGGCGGAGTCCAGTATTGAAAAAGCTTTACGCAACGGGGCAGCAAACGCTTCGGAAACATGCAAAAATTACGGCGCGTTCGGCTATGGATTGGACTACTTTCCGAAAAATGAGCCGGCGGTCCAATAGCTTTAGACACAGAAAAGGCCGCATTCTTCCATCAGGAAATGCGGCGATTTCAATAATGGGCCAGACTCTGATCCCAGCATTCTCTTAATTGATCCTCACTTTTAGAGAAATCCATGATCAAACGGATCACCTTATATCAATCTGGCAATAAATTTATTTAATTTTTCAAGTGTAGTTAAATTCTGATTGCACCGGCGGCTATCCAGGCAAATGTGGTTTCCTCTTGCAATATAGCCGCTTTGATGTGATCCTTTTGTTTGGCACATCAACAAGCCCACTTCTTCATATTTGTTGCATATCGCGCAAATGCCCTTTTTATTTAAATAGTTAAATGTCCCCTCCAAACCGATGAGCCGATTTTGGTATTGAGCGACAATATATTTTTTCCCTGATCCTTTATCGTCCCAGCCTAAGTAGGAAATCTCCGCTAGATCGATGTTTTTCAAGGAAGGAATGGTTAATTTCTTTACTTTACGGAATAATTTTTTGATCATTTGTTCCGTTACCTGAAATGGAATTACATACGGCTTTAATGTTGACAAAAAACGCTCCTCATCCAACGAATCTTTAACCGTTACGATAGGGCTAATCAACTGTAGCTGCTCGTCGCCGGCGTCAGTGAACAAATTCAAGACTTTTTCCCTGGTGATCGATTGTAATGCATTAAGGACCCCTGGATCATTAACCGTCCGATGTCCATTAATAAGAATGCGTGTCTGGGCCTTAATGAAGTTATACTGATCGTTTCTAATAAAAGGTTCCATTTTACCACTCCTGTTCTCGTTTCATTGAAGCCTTCATCTTTCATTGTAAAAAAACAAATCATCTCAAGAAATGCAAAAGATGATTAACAAATAAACTCGCCATATAAAAAAGCACTGATCATCTCCTCATAAGATCATCAGTGCTTCAAAACTCATTTATTTAGAATAAACAATTTTTTTAATCGTTTCCGTTGCGAGAAAATATTCCCTGGATAATTCGTCAATCGTCTTTCCTTGTTTATATGCGATTTTCATCATGGCGTTTCGATCATCGACGAACTTTCGCGCTCCAGAACGCGTTCCCCATTTTTCGTGCTTCTCTGATGGCTTCGGAATATAAATCGTTTTGCCATGAACATACTTTTGGATTTCTGCGATCAGCTCTTCAGGCAAAATCGCAGCCGCATTTACATATTTCATTTCTGCCAGCCCCTTATTTTAAAATTGTCAAAGAAAATAAGGTGCAAAGCTGGTATTCGAAATGAGATACGTCACCCGGGCGATTTTAGCTCGGATCCGCCCCATGCAAAGTATCGCCCCCAATACCAGGCTTTGCATGGGCCGTTGCAGAATCAGGCAATGCAAACTTCATTGCCATTCTCATCACCTCCCAAAAGGCTAATGTAACTTATATTATATCAAGCGACCGATGGAAAGTGGATGCTAAAAATTGAAAGAAGAGGGAATGGCCGAAAAACATCCTGAAATGATTGATATCCGCTCATCAATTTTAGCGTACCCATCTATCATTTTATTTGCCTCCAAAGTTCATTTTTAACGCAATTCCAATTTTTGAGGAGTTCTATTCATAATCGATGGATTCCTTTTCACTTCAACCATCAATACTGAACGACATTTAGCCATTGACCATCAGGACCGATGGTTATATGCGGAATTTTATGGTCTTCGAAAATTTTGTATATGTTGACATTCTTTTTGTTTATTTTGTTTAAATGTTCTGATACATCAATGTTGGTAAAAACTAGATAATCCATTGAGGTAGACCGTAAAAAAAATTCGTAAACGTACCATTTGTGGATGTCATTCACATATCCCAAGTGACCTATTTCCCTTGGAAAAACCCGTGGCAACGGGAATTTATTAACTTCAATAAAATCATTTGAAAGATTGTTTAATAGTTCTAGTTCATCTTCAGGAATAATCGCATAAATATAACATTCTTGCGGGTAAATGTTGCTTATTATATGAACAAAGTTCTCTTCATCTATTTCTTCATCGAGAAATATCTCGCGTACCTTTGGACCGTTTTTTGTCGAAAGCAACATTTTTAAAGCTTCTTCCATATCTGTTTGTAAATCATTTTTTGATACGTCATATAATGTCCCGGAACCTTTGGAGCCCCCACTAAAGTAATACCATAATAAAATCGTATGAGCATAAAAATCATTATCAAATTTTGGCCCATCATAATCTATCGCTATTTGAGAGCGATACTCTTTTTCTAAGCATTTCTCACTGGTTAAGTTTCCTATTTCATCCCCATCAATATCTCTACAAATCCATATTTTGAGATTCTGTTTTCCTCGACTTTCGAATTCATTTGCATATTTTTTTTGAAAAACCTTGCTCCATTCCTCGCTTAATCTTTCCAATTCAATTATATTTCTTTTTAATTCTTCGTTGATCTCACTTTCTGGAACGAAAACGTACTTGTCATCAATCTCATTCTTTTCACCTTTTATTAGTAACTTTTTAATTTTATCAAGCAAATTTTTTCCTCCTATCTAACCAGAAAATAGGACAACTGAAGCACAATCTACCTATTAAACTAAAAGCGCCAATTCCTCAATATAGTTCTTCCAGAGGGAATATAGTACCAACTAGACTTAAATTTCGCTATAACGATAGGAGTTCCTTCTATATTCATAATAAAAAACGAGTTAGCATGTAACATTCGCTAGCTCGTTTTTAGCATTAAGGATTTTGTGGAATAGAGCTGTTAATCGTAAAGGTGACACGGTCAGCCGGGTAGTATAAAGCGGAAGTGTGGATCGGCTGGCGGTCAGCATCATAAGCGATTTTATCAATCTTGCAAAGAGGCGTCCCGACTTCGCAGTTCAAATATTTCGCCTCTTCCGCGTGTGCGGATATGACGTTGATCAATTCCGTTTTATGCGCCGGGTATAGATGATACCGATTTTTTAAAATTTCATAAGTTGAAATGGATTCGTGGATGTATTGATCCAAATTTGGCACTAATGTTAATGGATATGTGGAAACTTCGAATACAAAAGGCATTTCGTCATAAAATAAAATTCGTTTCATCTCTAAAATTTCATCACCGGGCTCAATGGCAAGACTATCGGCAATTTCTTCGGAGGCATGTAAAATATTGAGGGAAATAATTTTTGTATCTGGCTTTTTGCCCGATTCGACCATAAATTCGGAATACCCGGTAATCGAGATCAATTCCCGTTTAATTTTCTGGCGTTGGACAAATGTACCTTTACCCTGTTGGCGAATTAAAATACCGTCGTCGACTAAGTCAAGCACGGCCTTCCGAACGGTAATCCGGCTTACCCCGTATTTATCGCATAACTCCGATTCCGTCGGCATTTTTTCGCCGGGAGAATAAACCCCCCGGTCAATATCTTCCAAAATGATCTGTTTCAATTGGCTATACAATGGTACCGATGTTTGATTATTTAGCTTCATTCAAATGACTCCCTTTTTCTCGTTACTTAGATTATAACGTATTATTATGTTATATGACAAATTCATTCAAAAAATCAACGAATCTCCTATTGTCAAAAAATCTTACCAAATGATGTGATTTTCGTCACTTCCCATGCTTTGCGTTCCATTATAATAAAAATATACCAATTAAAAGAGAGAAGGGTATTTAATGGAACTCGCACGATCTTTCTATACTTGTCAGAGGCATTTTCCCAATTCAAATCTTTTTTCCACAAAACATTTCCATCAGTTGATTGGAATAATGGATGAAGTGAAAGTGAAAAAGGGAGCAAGTATTTATGAGGAAGGCGATAAAGCGAATAAATGGTTTTATGTAAAAAGTGGTACGGTGGAACTTTCGAAAACAGCGGACGATGGAAAAGAATTAACGATGAGTTATGCGCTCTCCGGTGATTTTTTTGGCGAATTAAAGGATGACAACCGTCCAACGCATGCATTGCGGGCAGAAGCAGTAGAACCGTGCACGATTGGCGCCATTCATCAAGAGGAACTGCAGCGCTTGTTTTTTTCGGACAAAGAGTTTGCCTTCGAACTAATGAATTGGATGGCTTACATTCAGCGCTCGATGCAGTTGCGAATGCGGGATCTATTATTTTACGGAAAGTACGGGGCCCTCAGTTCTACTCTTATCCGAATGATCAACACATACGGATTCCAGGATGGGCCAGCCATTCGTGTGAAAATGAAGTTGTCCCATGCACAGCTTGCGAAAATGATTGGCGCAACGCGTGAAACGGTTAACCGGATGTTGAACCAGTTGAGAAAAGATGGCATCATCGAGGTCGAAAAGAATACGATGCTTATTTACGACATTGAACATTTAAAGAACATGAGCCATTGTGAAGGATGCCCGGCATCGATTTGCCGCCTATAAGATAAATTGGAGTGATTAAACATGAATATGGAAAAAAGTGACCGCTTGCGCATGATGCTTCAAGAAGCGCTTGCCCCAATAATAGAGAAAATGGAAAAGCTTGAGGCGGAAATCGCGATGATAAAAGAAAATCAAATCGCAATCAAAAAGAAACTGGGAATTGACGAATAATTAAAGTGACGCTCTATGGGCTTAGACATAGGGCGTTTTTTTATCCCGGAATATTAAAAGAAGAGGAGAAAGGAATGAAAAACATTGCTCATTGATTGATAACCTGAGCCAATTGACCGATAAGTGAGTGGAATGGACTGAAATAGCGAAAGAAGGGGAGAAAAAGACCGAAAAACATCGCTCATTGATCGATAACCTGAGCCAATTGACCGATAAGAATGTGGAATGGACCGATATCTCTTTTTGAATGCATCACCAAAGATTAATTTAGGCATTAAGGAGATATAGGAAAAAGCACCTCCGATTGTGCCTGGAGGTGCTTCCCACTCTAATGAACTTGTTCATTAAATGACATAATCCAAATGGAGCCGGCGACGATCGTGAAGACGAAGATGATGCCGAGAACGAGAGCCATTGCGTTATATCTTGGTTTTTTCTCATCTTTTAAATGCATGAAGAAAAACAATTGGACGAACAGCTGACAGATGGCCATGCCTAAAATCGCAACTGTGAGCGTTCCTTTTTTAAACGTATGATTGACGACAAGCAAGAGCGGAATGATTGTCAGTACAATCGATGCGATAAACCCGGTAACATACGCTTTCAAGGAGCCGTGATGTTTTTCAGATTCCATTTACATCACCCCCATTAAATAGACGACGGTAAAGAGGAAAATCCAAACGACATCTAAAAAATGCCAGTATAAGCTCATGACCTGGACTTTTCGCTTCGTTACCGATTGTATGCCATGCTGTTTTAACTGAATCATAATCGCGATCATCCAGACTATACCGACGGACACGTGCAAACCGTGTGTACTCACTAAGGTGTAAAAGGATGATAGAAACGCATTTGTCGAAATCGTAGCGCCTTCTGATACCATTTTCATAAATTCATTGATTTCAAGACCGATAAAAGCGGCACCTAACAGAACCGTCACGGCGAGCCACCCGATGAGCGGCTTCACCTTTCCTTTATTCATGGCAAGGATAGCTAACCCGCTCGTGAAGCTGCTCGTTAATAAAATAAATGTTTCAGCGGTAAAGCCCGGAATTTCAAATAGTTCATTCCCTGTAAAAGGGAGATCGGTATGTGTGCGCAATACCGCAAAGGTGGCAAATAGACACGCAAATAATATGCAATCGGTCATGAGAAAGATCCAGAACCCGAACACTTTCATCGATTCATGATGTTCGTGTTCATGTTGAGGTGTAATCGACTGTTGCACGGCTAGGCCCCCCTTCTATACATCGCTTCTATCCGGCTTACTTCTTTTGCCGGGATGTAATACTCTGTTTTGTATTGGAACGAACGGGCCAATAAACAAATTCCGACACCAGCGAGTCCCGCTAGCCCGATCCAAATCCAATGGAATGTTAAGCCAAACCCGGCGATAAACCAGCATACTGACATTAAAAATGGAATGCCCGAGTTTTTCGGCATGTGAATCGCTTCATAGGAAGTGACAGTCGGCTTGATTCCTTTTTTCTTCATTTCCCACCAGGCATCTTGCCCGCTCACTTCAGGTATTTTAGCGAAGTTGTAGACCGGTGGAGGTGACGGAATCGACCATTCGAGCGTCCGCCCGTTCCATGGATCGCCTGTCAGATCACGTTCGCCGCGCTTGATGCTGTAAATAATTTGCCATCCTTGCACGACAAAGCCGATTCCCATGAGGAATGCACCGACCGTTGAGACAAGGTTGTACGGCGCCCAGCCCATGTCCCAGCCGTACGTGTACACACGGCGCGTCATGCCCATGAATCCGAGCGCATATTGCGGCATGAAGCAAACGTAAAATCCGATGTTCCATAGCCAGAACGCCCATTTTCCCAACCTGTCGTTCAATTTAAAGCCAAAGATTTTCGGCCACCAGTAATAAAGTCCGGCTAAATACCCGAAGACGACGCCCCCGATCAATGTTTGATGGAAGTGGGCGATCAGGAAATAGCTGTTATGATATTGATAATCCGCAGGCGCGACGGCAAGCATGACCCCGGTTGCGCCACCGACAAGAAAACAAGGAACGAAGGCGAGCGTCCATAACATCGGCTGGGTCATCCGGATCCGGCCGCGGAACATCGTAAACAGCCAGTTGAAGACCTTCACGCCTGTCGGTATGCCAATCGCCATTGTTGTAATTGCGAAGAACGCGTTGACATCCGCGCCGGCTCCCATCGTAAAGAAATGGTGAACCCATGTGAAATAGGAAAGAACGCTAATGATCATCATCGAGAACACCATCGACGTGTAGCCGAAAATTTTCTTCTTCGAGAAGGTGCTGACGACTTCCGAATAAATACCGAATGCCGGCAGAACAACGATATACACTTCAGGGTGCCCCCACATCCAGATTAAGTTCACATACATCATCGGGTTTCCGCCGCCGTCCATCGTGAAAATATGGGCGCCAAAGAACCGGTCGACAAAAAGCAGGGCAAGCGTCACCGTCAGTACAGGGAATGTAAAAATGATCGTAATGCAGCTTGCGAGTACCGACCAGGAAAAGAGCGGCATTTTCATCAGTTTCATTCCAGGGGCGCGCATTTTCAAGATCGTCACGAGGAAGTTAATGCCTGAAGCCAGGCTTCCGATCCCGGAAATTTGAATCCCCCAGATGTAAAAGTTTTCGCCAACGCCAGGGCTGTGTGACAGTTCGGATAGCGGCGGATACGCAAGCCATCCGGCATCAGGCGAGCCGCCGATGACAAATGAGATGTTAAATAATAAGGCTCCGAAGAAAAATAGCCAGAAACTGAGCGCGTTTAAGTAAGGAAACGCGACATCCCTCGCTCCAATTTGAAGCGGGATGACCCAGTTAAAGAGCGCAAACATAAATGGCATCGCCATAAATAAAATCATGATCGTTCCGTGCGTGGTGAAAATTTCATTGTAATGCTGGGATTCAAGAAATTTCGTGTCTGGCATCGCCAGCTGAAGACGCATTAATATCGCGTCAACCCCGCCCCTGAAAAGCATAAGGAGCGAACAAATAATATACATAATGCCGATTTTTTTATGATCGACGGTTGTGATCCATTCCCGCCATAACCAGCGCCATTTTTTGAAATATGTCAAAACAAACACAATGGCAACAACCGTCACGACAATCGCGGCATCCGCGCCGTAAATGAGCGGATCGCCAGTTACAAAGAAGTCTTTCATCCTAATTTCCTCCTTTCAGTTAGTTCTCGTCATGCTGATGCATGTGGCCATGTCCATGTTTCATTTCATGACTCATATATTTGCCGCCGTTTTTATCGACGATTTCTTCAAAAAGTCCAGCCGGGTAGGAAGAGAACGCCGTTTTTTCAGCAAGACCTTGCCGGGCGAGTTTTTCATACCCTTCTTTCGTTAATGCCGGGGCGGTTTTCTTCACCTGTTTCGTCCACGCGAGAAAGTCGGACTGCGGTTTCGCGACCACCTTGAATTTCATATGGGCGAATCCTTTCCCGGTAAAATTGGCGCCAGAACCGTAATATGTTCCTGGCTTGTCGGCCTGTAACCAGAGCCTCATCGCCATTCCGGGCATCGTATATTCTTGCCCTCCTAATTGCGGCACCCAGAACGAATTCATTGGCGCGTCCGACGTTAAGACAAATTGAACCGGCACACCGGCAGGAATTTCCGCATAATTGACAGTGGCGATTTTTTGATCGGGATATTGGAACAGCCATTTCCAATCGAGCGACGTCACTTGAATCGTCACCGGCTTCACGTTCGTTACCGGCGGCTTCACTAAGGCAAATGTCGTTTTTGCCGTATAAAAACCGAGAACGCCAATAATGACAATCGGAATGCCCCACCAGAAAACTTCAAGCCATTTGCTTTCATTCCATTCCGGCCGATAAGGGGCTTTATTTCCAGGCTTGTCCCGGTACCGGATAACAATAAAAACGAGAAGAGCCAGAACAGGGATAACAACAATCGCGCACAATAGAGCCGATAGGACGATTAAGTCATATTCCTTCTGCGCGACAGGTCCCTTCGGGTGAAGCAGGATAAACCGTTTGTCACATCCGGCTAATAAACATGCAGACAAGAGAAGCAGCAAAGAAGTTTTCGTCATTGCAAGCTTCTTCATATTGATTCAGCTCCTTTCAAAACAAAATGCTTCATAAAAGAAAGACACAGTCATCGTATACCTTTCTTTACATTTCGGATGTGACAAATGTCACAGGTTACATAACGTTCACCAATTGCACACAATTTCAAATAAGGAGGCGGGAGTGGGCAAATAAAAAAACGAAAGCGGTCATCGCCTTCGTTTTGCTAAGGGGAAATTACTTTTCAATTTTTAAACGATTGAGGTGGTGTTTTTCAAATTCAATCTCATATTTTTCTTTAAGTTCAATTCTTCTTTCCATGATCTCCTCATTAGACTTTCCTTCAATACCTTCTTTTGTTAAATCGCGCAGGGCCAATCGGTCAACGAGTTCGTCCCAAAAGGCACGGTCATCATACTCGGCGATCAATTCTTCCATGGAATCTTCAAATTCCAATGTCGGATAATAGCCATCCAGTCTTTTATCAAATTCAATAAAATGCTCTAATCCGAACGGTTTTGCGAACGAATAAATCAATTGCTCTACCTCATTATACTTTTTAATTTCCTCGTTCCGATGGCTATTAAGTATCCAGTGGCCAGCATATACAAGCTCAATCAACGTTTCAAATTGTTTTTTCGTAAAATTAATTTTCATTGTCGTTCACTCTCCTTTATTTCGTATTAGCTTACCATAAAAGGGAAAATAGAAAAATATTTAGTGTTCGTTCTTTAGGAGCTTACTTTAAATGGAAGAAACTGCGGGGACCAAAATAAGCTTATTCCAGCCCGGTTATTGTTATAATGAGAGATAAGAACACGGACGAAAGAGGAAATTGATCATGAATGAAACAATTGCTCGTTTGACGAGGCGGGATATCGAGGCGATGTTTTCACGTACGATCTATAAGCGCGGCCTGAATTATTATCAACAGGGGCGCGTTGTGGATCTGGAGGAGAAAACGGGAAATAGATGGTATGCAAAAGTTGAAGGAAGCGACGTTTATAACGTTGTGATTATAGAAAGTAATGGCTTTATTACTATGGGATGTAATTGCCCGGCCTTTGACAAATACGAGGAATGCAAGCATAGTGTCGCGGTTTTATTGGAAGTGGCGGATCGGACTCAAGAAAATTCGGCCATGCTTGAAGTAAGCAGAAAAAAGAGAGAGTTTGAAGCAACAAGAAGGCTGATTGAAAGTTTTGCCCACTACCAGCTGTCCGACGCAAAAAAAGTGACGGGAAGAGCGCGTACACCATTAAACGTAGAATTCATTTGCAAATCGCATTCGGCTTATGAAGGTCGGTATATGACGATTGAAATGAAAGTGGGCAGCCAGCGGCTATACGTCGTGAGAAAACTAAAAGAGCTGCTTCATAAAATTGAAACGGGGTCCACTTACTTTTTTACGGACAACTTCACATACGATCCTGAAAAGCATACCTTCAGCGAGCAGGATATGAACGGAATTCGCATCCTGCAGGAAATTGCGAATATCGAATCGGCATACCGCGATCGCTTAAATTCGTTTTGGCATAAAACAAATGAGCGGGAACTGTTTATCCCGCCATATGCCGCCAATCGTCTGATGGAGACATTAAAAGACTGCGATGTCCGCCTGGAGCATAATGGCTATTCGTATGAAGCCGTAGAGCTTCTGGATGAAGAGTCACCGTTTTTATTTCAGCTCGATCAAAGCAGTTCGGGGGATTTTGAACTGAAGCTCGAAAACTTTCATATCGAATCTCTCTTTCCGATGTATGGCTGGCTTTTTTATGAAGGGAATTTATACAAGCTTACGGCGAATCAGCAGGCGATGTTGAAAGAGCTTGCTTCTTCATGCAAACAAAACAGGAAGCTGCCGATTGCTAAAGAGCAAGTGGGCTCCTTTCTATCCAATGTCGCCCCGGGCTTAAAGAAAATCGGACAGCTTCACATCGCAAAAGCCATTTCCAATCAAATTGTAACGGCTCCTTTAAAGGCGAACGTGTATGTGGAAAGCGAAGAAGATCGGCTCGAAGTGAAGCTCGAGTACCATTACGGTGAATACGTAATCCATCCGTTTCATGGCGAGACACAAGAAAGAGGCGAAATTATTATGCGTGATGCCATTAAGGAACAGGAAATCATGGGGCTCATCGAAAGCTCTTCGCTGAAATTTAATGGCGAGCGGTTGTATACGGATGAAGAAGATGGCGTATATGAATTTTTGTTTGAAGTATTGCCTGAGCTTGAGAAAAAGGCGGACATTTATTTATCTGGCGCGGTTCGTTCGTACATGCTTCCGGAACAATCGACGCCTCAATTTTCGATTGATTTAGATACGGGCGGAAACTGGCTAGTGTTCAATTTTAACATGGATGGCATTAGCGAGGACGACATTCAGCATGTACTCCGATCCGTCGTGGAAAAGAAAAAGTACTACCGTCTGCAAAATGGCGCTTTCGTTTCTCTTGAAAACGACCAGTTTCAAACGATGGCGAAGATGATCAAAGACTTCCAGATTAAAAAAGACGACGTGACAAAAGGCTCGTTTCAGCTCCCGGTCTACCGCAGCCTTCAACTGGAAGAACTGATGGACACGGCCGGCGCGAAGAAAAAGTTCGGAAAAGCGTTTCGCCGCTTGATCAAACAATTGAAACATCCAGATGAACTGGATTACGAGCTGCCCTCATCTTTAAATGCCAGCCTGCGGGACTATCAGGAAACCGGTTTTCAATGGTTGAAGTCGCTCGCCCATTACCGGCTTGGCGGTATTTTAGCAGATGATATGGGACTTGGGAAAACGATCCAGAGCATCAGTTACATCCTTTCGGAAAAAGTGGAAAACCCGCATGCTAAACCGGTATTAATTGTTGCCCCGGCTTCGCTTATATACAACTGGAAGAACGAGTTTGAAAAGTTCGCTCCCGGGCTGCAAACCGAGGTCGTTGCCGGAACGCCGAAAGAGCGGAAGGAAGTGCTTAACCGGCTGGATGCACCAGACGTTTGGATCACGTCCTACCCGACATTGCGGCAGGACATCGATCTGTATGAGACGCGTGAATTTGATTCGGTCATTTTAGATGAAGCGCAGGCGATCAAAAACCATACGACGAAAACGTTTAAAGCCGTGCAAAAAATAAAAGCGCCGAAACGATTCGCGTTAAGCGGTACACCGATTGAAAACTCGCTTGACGAACTGTGGTCGATCTTCCAGGCGATTATGCCGGGCTTTTTCCCGAACAAGGAATCTTTCAGCAAAATGAGCCATGAACAAATTTCGAAAATGGTCCGCCCGTTTATTTTGCGCCGGGTGAAGAAGGATGTGCTAACAGAGCTTCCGGACAAAATCGAAACGAACCACCTATCAGAGCTGACGAAAAAGCAAAAAGAGCTGTATCTCGGCTATTTAGAAAAAATTCGAAGCGAAACGGAAGCATCGATTCAAACGGACGGATTTGATAAAAGCCGGATGAAAATACTCGCCGGCCTGACCCGCCTCAGGCAAATTTGCTGCCACCCTTCATTGTTTGTTGAAAACTATAAAGGAGAGTCCGGCAAGTTGGAACAGCTTCTTGAAACCGCCGACAATGCGATTGAAAACGGAAAACGCCTGCTGATTTTTTCCCAGTTTGCGAGCATGCTGCAAATCATTAGAGAGGCGCTCGAGGCAGCCGGGTATGACGTTTTTTACCTGGACGGGCAAACGCCGGCGAAAGAGCGGGTCGACATGGCGGAGCGGTTTAACGCCGGGGAAAAGGATGTTTTCCTTATTTCATTGAAAGCAGGAGGAACAGGTCTTAATTTAACGGGCGCCGACACGGTCATTTTATATGACTTATGGTGGAATCCGGCCGTAGAAGAACAGGCGGCGGGACGGGCGCACCGGATCGGGCAGAAAAATGTCGTGCAAGTCATTCGCCTCATTGCCCGGGGAACGATTGAGGAAAAAATTTACAAAATGCAGCAGCGGAAAAAGGAATTGATCGAAAAAGTCATTCAGCCGGGTGAAACGATGATCACAAGCCTGACGGAAAAAGAAATCCGGGAAATTTTAAATATATAGTGCATCGATGAACGAAAAGGGGGAGGTCCCGTTGAATACGAAGCAACGTTTACTGAAGCTGCTTGAGATATTTCAAAAAGAAACCGACGAGGAACATCAACTTTCAATAAAAGAGATAACGGAAAAATTAAAGCGTGACCTTGGCGAAGAGTATTCCGTGAAACCGCGGGCGATTAAAGACGATATTGAGGAACTGAAGGCATCCGGGTTTTACATTATGGAAAACAGCGGGAAGTATGGCCAGAAGCTGTACAGCCTGCAAGACCGGCTATTTGAAATCCATGAGCTCAGGCTGCTCATTGATGCCGTCAGTTCAGCCCGCTTCATTTCAAAGGAAGAAACGAAGCGGCTAATAGGGAAAATTAAAAGGCTGACGAGTGATGGCTTATCGAAGAAATTGCAAAACCAGATTTATCTTGAAGGCATGATCAAATCGGAAAACCGGCAAATGCGGTACTATATTGATGCGGTTCATACCGCGACAAGCGAACATAAACTGGTTCGTTTTCAATACGGCACTTACAATACGGAGAAGGAGTTTTGCCTGCATCGAAACGGTGAATATTACGATGTGAAGCCGTACGGTGTCGTCTGGCAAAACAACTATTATTATTTGATCGGTGAATATGTGAAGCTCGGTCAGGTTCGCCATTACCGGATTGACCGGATGCGAAATGTAAGCGTGGCGGAAGAAAAATTTACGCCCGGACGATTTGATCTTCCCGCCTATGTGAATCAAACGTTTAATATGTTTTCGGGTGAAGAAGACATCATCGATATTCAATTCCACATGAATCTATTAAATGCAATGTACGACCGATTTGGCCTTGATGCGGATATCCGGAAAGTCGATGACGAACATTTCCGCATCAAAACGAACGCCGCCATCAGTGACGGCCTCGTTGGCTGGATTTTAAGCTGGGGACGCCAGGCGAAAGTGCTGAAACCAGATCACCTCGTTGAAAAAGTGAAAGAAGAAACAAGAAAACTGTATGAGTTGTATGAGTAAGGTGTGCTTTTTTCGCATACCTTTTTTGCGATGATGAAAGGTACCAGGGCTTCGTTGTTTGAAGGCCGTCCTGTTAGATTGGGAAAAATATCCTTACCCTTAAGGAGTGGTTATCATGGCACGAGTTTTATTTATTAATGGCGGATCAGAAGGGCATGTCAATCCAACGATTGGAGTTGTAGAGGAGCTTATTTCGCGTGGAGAAGAGGTGGTGTACTTTACGATCGAAGCTTTTCGGGAGCGTATAGAGAAGACAGGAGCTACTGTTCGGACGATTGACGGCGAAAAATTTATAAAAGCCTTTATCTCAGGTGGAAGAACTTATTTACTCGAAAGAATCAACGGCCTTTTGCATACGGCAGATATAATGATACCCGGTGTTCTGGAGCAAATCAAAGGAGAACATTTTGATTATATGATCCACGATTCCATGTTTGGATGTGGACGTCTGCTTGCCCAAATCCTTAAACTTCCGGCAATTAATTCGTGTACTTCTTTTGCAGAGACAAAGGAATCATTTGATCACATGTTGGACCAACAAAAAATTCCTGCAGAAATATACGATGAATTCCATCGCCTGGCGGAATTGGTGAAAGCTAAATATGCTGTGGAGATCCATTCTCCATACGAAGTTTTCTGTAATCCTGCACCCCTTACAATCGTTTATACCACCAGGGAGTTTCAACCTTTTGGAGAAACATTTGACCCAACTTACAAATTTGTAGGGCCATCCATTTCTTTACGGCGAGCGCAAGAAAACTTCGACTTTACTGCACTCAAGGAAAAAAGCCTCATTTACATTTCACTAGGCACGGTCTTAAACCAGAATATTGATTTCTATAAGCTTTGTTTTAAGGCATTTGAGAACACGGATCATACGGTGGTCATGTCGATTGGGAATAAAGTTCAACGATCTGATTTGGGGGAGATCCCCAAAAACTTTATTGTGAAAAATTATGTTCCACAAACGGAATTGCTGAAATACACGAAAGCATTTATCACGCATGGCGGAATGAACAGCGCCCATGAAGGCCTCTATTACGGGGTACCGCTTGTTGTAATTCCGCTAAGCGCGGATCAGCCGATCATTGCCGGACAAGTTGCTAAACTCGGAGCCGGCATTCAATTACAGATGCAAAGCCTGACTGCTCATCAACTGCGTGAAGCTGTCGACCATGTGTTAAGTGACCCATCTTTCCATAAAGCCGCTGCAACTATTAAAGAATCCTTTCAAAAATCGGGCGGATATCGCCAGGCTGTGGATGAGATTTTTAAATTTAGGCTTTGTTAAAGAATAATGTTGATCTTTGATACCTTTTTAAACTTATAGTATAATCTAAATAAGAACATACATTCGGGGAACGTTATAAGAATGGAAAAAGCGTGTAGTAACCTTGTGAAAGCATACTATGCAACAGTTTAAAGAGTTTTTGCTAACATCATTTGTAGTTGAAATGACAGAGACTTATGATAGTTTGCGACTGTCAAAATTCAATGTGTAGTCCGTATTGTAGCGCAAGAGTTGTAGAATGGTGATATGCATAATCGTATCCTCAATAAGGACAAGCTTTTTAGTGGTAAGGCCTGGTTATCAAAGGAGATTGGAGTGTTAACAATGGGAAATACTGATAAGTTTGAAATGATAGCTAATAAATATGACACCCCTGAAAGAATCCAAATTGCAAAGGTTGCATCTGATGCCATCCGTAATTTTTTAGTTGACGCTAAAAGTAAGAATGCTATTGATTTTGGGTGTGGTACTGGTCTTGTCGGGATGAACTTATTAAACGAGTTTAATTCTATGCTTTTTCTGGATACATCACAAAATATGATTAATCAAGTCATGGGAAAAATAACAAATTTTAATATTCAGAATGCAGATACATTATGCTTTGATATTGAAAAGGAAAGTTTAAAGGATATACATGCCGACTATATTTTTATGAATCAGGTTCTACTCCACATTCATGATGTTAAATTAGTTTTATCAAGATTATTTGATGCTCTAAATGAAAATGGACATTTGCTAATCGTAGATTTTAATAAAAATGAAAAAATAGTTTCGGATATTGTTCATAACGGATTTAATCCAGAAGAGCTAGCGAATATAATGACTAAAATAGGGTATAGGGATATTCAATTCAAAACTTTTTATTCAGGAAGTAAAATATTCATGGGACACGATGCGTCTATGTTTATTCTTGACTCAAAAAAGGTTCAACAGTAAAGGATGTAGTTACTAACAACGAAGAGAACCGTTTTGACAAGAAAAGAGTTTATTGTTCAACTTACAATAGTAGAGGAAACCTAATTAATAGGGTTTTCTTTTATTTTTATACAAGGCTGTTTTGCGCAAAGTTTGTTGTTTTTAAAGGTGATTGATTAAACTGCGAAAAAAGATATATAATAAACATAGTTTAGTTTAACCGCTTTTAAGTCATTTGAGGCGGTTTTTATATTGCTTTCAACATCTCTACTGTGATCTCGTTTGATTTTTGACACGCTGAAGTAAGCATTTGCTCTACTCGTTTTTCAAATGCTAAGTTTTTCCCTATATCAAGCTATTTGAACCAATAGAGGTAGTTGTCCAAATAGTTCGTTGCAACTCCTTGAAACCGCTCCATTCACTTTTTCAGGCGATTATGAAAGTTATTAACGTGCTGAATGTGGTAAATTCCCTTTTTTACACGCCGTCTGTCGCCTCATTGACTGTTTCGTGCTGTAATCCTTTTATCTTGGCAAACTTTTTATAATTCGTTGCTGTATCCGTACATAACAAAGCAGATGGGTGAATATACTTACCTATCACAGTGTCAATTTCATCGGCTTTAACACGACCCGTTCCTGCCTTTTGAGCCAATCACACTACGATCGGTCTTGTACCATAACAACAGCGATTTTAAGGTTCGAAATACCTCTCAATTCGTCTTTCTCCCCACGCTTCTTGGGTTTTCTATGGGTGATTTCTAGCTCTTTCATAGACTCACGAAAAAAGGTTTCGTCTCTCAACGATGTCTTGTAATCGATTAAAATTAATCGTGTTGTTTTCAGATCCATTCTAATAGTACATGATACCAACTTTTTAAAGTAAAATCGTAATGGAGCCGTCAAAATCTTATTGATCAAGATCTCATGGTCAATTCGGTTACGGCTTTATTCGCATTTCCCGCGACATAATGAATGGACAAATTCCTCCTACAGAGCTTGCCTAAAACAATTTAGCGTAAGTAGGTAGTAAAAAAGACATGCATACTTCATTCTAATACTTTGGATATAGGAATTTAGAACTATTTCATTACCTAAAAATATTCATAAAAAAAAGTTTTGCTATAATGGAAAAAACAGCTATCCATGTTTCGATGGTAATTAGAATTGCATTGGCAAGATTGGACAAGAAATGACAGAAACAAACGAATGGGGTGATCGTTTTGGATCCACAAGAAAGTGTGTTCCGCTCTTCGCTTGCTTCATTACATTCACAGCTGCGAATTAGGCAAGAGGAGCTCATGATACTGAAATCTTGTGAAAGAGAATTACATAGCAATTACAACGAATTTCTCCACAATGAACGATTATGTTTAGAACCATCTTTATCTTCACATACATGGAGTGGTCACTGGGCGGAAAAATTTGACGGGATTCGAAGAGAGGGGATCCATAACCCGTATCAAAAAATAACGGGTAAACAGTTTAAAAAAACGTTTGAAGAAGTGGAGCGTAGAGTTCAAGAAATTCAAACGGAAATTGATTCTATCAAAAATTCTATCACATCTCTGCAAGCACAACTTCCAGATTAACGGATAAATTGCGGAAGAATGAGGAGTGAAGAAATGAGTACTGAAATTAAAATACATTTTTCAGAAGTGGAAAAAGCGTTATTAAAAGTAAAAGCCACATGCAAATCACTTGAAACAACCTTGCCAACGTCAATTGGGGGAGATTCTTCTCTCCAAATGCTTATAAGACTAACTGAACTTAATAAATCCCTTCAAAAAGTGACCGAATCGTATAAGGTTTTATTAAGTAGAAATGAAGAAGCAACGAACGGATCGATTGAATCAATTCGTAAACAGGATGAGCAAATTGCCACTGCTTCCATTCCTATTCCTTAAAGGAGGAGCTGGATTAGTATGAAAAGACTGGATGTTCAAAAAATGCATTTAGGCATTGATGAAATTATGAAGCAACTTGGCGATTTCAATATACAGATCAAACAACTCCAGAATGCCGTTAATGGAATTATAGCATTGGAAGATTCATTGAAAGGCAAAACCGGTCAGGCGATTCGTACTTTTTATCAAGAGTGTCATCTACCATTTTTGCTTTTTTTTGAAGCGTTTATTGAAGACTATATTTCGACTCTGAAGAAGATGAAACAAGCGCTCCAAGATTTTGAACCCGCACAGGATGGATTTATTGATGAATTGTTTTTGGAACATAACATCTTAAGAGGATTACAAAAAATAGAGGAAACAACCATTGATCTGACGGAAGAAGCAAACAAAATTATGCGCAAAGTGGATGATATTATCTATTTGCCCCGGCTAAATAACGAAGATGTCCTTGGCGGTATTCATGAAGCTAAAATGAAATACAAAAAGACCATCGAAGAGTTGAACCGTTTTGATTATGAACAAACTAAAGCTTTGAACAAGTTACAACATGATGTCGACACGATGGAAAATTATATCAGAAAAATCGAATCGATGTTTCAAAACGGTGATCTCGATGTATCCACCTATTCTGCCAGGCGATTAAGCGAAGTCCCAATGTATAATAAATTAGTTAGTGGAGCTCTACAAAAATCCGATATTGAGCTTCTACCGATGAATCCAACCAATTCACTTTTACCGATTGACAAATTGCTCCAAGCATACTCATTTTCTTCTGCCGATCTTAATCTACGTGGAAGAGCTTATTACAGCGGGGTGGAAAACAATAAATTTTCTTTTTGGGATACGCCCGGGATCGGTAACTTTAATGATGAATTAAAAGCTGATAGAGATCAATTAAAGTATAAATTTGAATCGAGCTTTCTAGATACCGATAATATCGCTGGTGCTATAGTTGATAAAAAGAATAATGTTACTAATTACGGATTGAATTCTAAGCTTTTTACTGCTTCAGGAGAGATTAATCTACCAATTAGTGAAAAGGAAGTAAAAAAAGATTTATATTCAGGCGCTTTCATTGGTGGTAAGGCTGAAGCAACGTTTTCCGAGAGTACATTTAAACATCCATTGAGTCCAACAGAAGTAAAACTTAAAGTAGGTACCGGAGAAATGAAAGCGGGTATTGAGAATTATAGTATAGGGGCGGGTGCGGAAGTAAGTGCGGTAAAGGTGGAGACAAAAAAGGAATTGTTTACGTTTTTCGGATATTCCCCGCTTAAGGAATGGTTCGGGATCAGCCCTTATGTTGGTTTTGACGTTTCACTTGGTGGTTACGGTATTGGAGGATCATTAGGCTTAGAAAATGAAATTTATGCTGCTGATCAAATTGGAGTGGGGATTAAATGGGGAGTCGATATTGAAGGCAATTAACAAACTGGAGGCGTTTCTTTGAATAAGGATCAAAAAGTTTATTTCTTGATAAGAATCTATAAAACTATACCATTGTTTATAATTTTGGCAATAATTTTTGGCTCAGTAATGTTAATATTAGCAATGAGACACGTGGAAACATCTTATCAAATGAAATTACTAATTTTCGGCATATCTGTATGTTTTTATTTGCCAAGTATAGTTTTTTACCTCATCCGTATGTTTTATTTAAAAAAGAAAATTGAATCGATCAAAAATCAGTAGGAGTAAATTATGAAAAAGTTAATCACAATTCTCTTGTTCATGTCACTTTTAATCGCAGGAGGGTGTTCGAAAATGGAAGAGAAAAAACAAACTGCAACCGTAGAAAAAATCGATACCAATCGGTTATTACCGATCGGAACAGTCGTTAAGCTCAAAAATATTGATAAAGAGGTCATGATATACGGAAGAAAGCAAACGCAATCCTCTACCAAACGTCAATACGATTATGTTGCTGTCCCATATCCGGAAGGAAATATTAGCGAAGACTATAATGTGTTCTTTAATCGGAATATGATCAAAAAAGTATTATATAAAGGCTATGAAACGAAACAAGAAATCGAGTTAAGAGAAAAAATCGAAAAAGAATCGAAACAATAGCAGGTGGTCATGTGAGGAACTTCTGGTTCAGTTATGGAAAAGTGTTTACAACGGCAATAGGCTTAGTTGTTGTCATTGGTTCGTTCCTCATACAGTTGCTTATCCCAATGAACTCAACCGCTCTTAAAATAAGTTTAATGGTTGGCACACTTATCCTTAATGTCGCAGTCATTACAGTTGCATATTTTCTGGTGGATCGTTCCTTTCGTAAAAAACAATAAAACTTGCATTCAGTTTTTCGTTAAATATGTAAAATCAGAGGCTCCAAAAGTAAGTTGTAGTGACTTTCTGGAGCCTCAAATGTCCTAAACTGTTTTCGCCACTTTATTTCTTTTTATAAAATTGACAAATACATAGCGTACGAGTGGTCCCATAATGATGAGCTGTAAAGGATAGGCAACAATGAAATTTTTCATAACAATCGTAAAGTAACTAGTAATCAGGGATTCGTTAGTAAGACTATTGTTTACATATTGTGTCATTAAACCATAGAATGACATGCAAAATACCATTCCTATGACCATGCATGTGGAAATGGAAAGAAGCACATAGATCTTCTTGGACTTATCATATGGTAATTTAAAGACAATTTTTTTGGCCAGAGGAGCGACAATTAATAAATCGACCAGGAGCGCAAGGGCAAATGTAGTAAAAAATTGAACAATAACATCCGTAAACGACATGACGCCAATTACACCACTCAAATACATATTATAGAACATCATGACTGCAACCATTCCAAAGCACATGATTATTGTAAAATATACACTTTCTTTTTTGGTTGTCGGCAATTTTCTTCATCCTTTCTCTTATCCCATGAGGATTAGTATAGCGATCAAAAAATTTGCTCGTAAGTGAACGTTTTGTGAACAATATCAAGCGAAAACCGTTCACAAAGTTCCCATTCCTCAATAGTTTACCGTTTAAATCCGGTGAACCAGGCCATTTTAAAAAAGAAATCAAAGGAAGACCCATAAGGAGTTGTTCGTCTCCTGAATGGGGGCTTCCTTTTTCTATGCCGTCCATGATTTCATCAAATTTTCATTTAAATAGAGTACGATACGAATGGCGGTAAGAAAAATGGGGAAGGTGAACGTTATGGGCTTTTATGATGAACAAGTTGAGCAAGCGCCGGAGCAGAAAAAGAAGCGGAGCCGGGCTTTTCCCGCAGGATTAGCAGGAGCGGTTCTTGGCGGTCTTATTATGGTCTTGTCCATTTCATTGTTAGGGGAAAAACATGCGACGAAAGCGCCTGAAGAGTCAGCAGGGGGCCAGACAAGCAGCCAGAGTATAAAAAACGTCGCCGTAAATGTCCATTCGAAGATGACGGAAGCGGTTAACAAGACAATGGATGCGGTAGTAGGAGTAGCCAACTTGCAAAATAAAAATTTGAATGATGCAACGGACGAGGAGAGCGGCTCCGGATCAGGCGTAATTTATAAAAAAGAAGGGGGAAAAGCTTATATCGTTACTAATCATCATGTCATTGAAGGCGCCAATCAGATTGAGGTCAGCTTACGTGATCACAAGAAGGTTCAAGCAAAGGTGGTTGGCTCTGATGAATTAATGGATCTTGCCGTGCTCGAAATCGACGGCAGCAAGGTGACAAAGGTCGCCGAATTAGGAAACTCCGATCATCTCCAAACGGGAGAATCCGTCATTGCGATCGGAAATCCGCTTGGCTATCTGGAAGGTACTGTAACGAAAGGGATTGTAAGCACTCCTGAGCGGACGATGCCAATCGATTTGAACGATGATGGTGTCGATGACTGGCAAGTGGATGTCATTCAAACCGATGCGTCCATTAATCCAGGGAACAGCGGAGGAGCATTAATTAATCAATCCGGGCAACTCATCGGGATTAACTCAATGAAAATTGCGCAAGATGGGGTTGAAGGGATTGGTTTTGCCATCCCGATCAATGAAGCAAAACCGATGATGAAGAGGCTCGAAAAATACGGCCATGTCAAACGGCCTTCTATTGGGATAAGCCCCATCTCTCTTTCTGAAGTTCAGGCAAACGATAGGCAACAAACGTTACATTTGCCGGAAAGCGTCAATTACGGAGCAGTCATTGTACAGGTTGAAACGCATTCACCCGCCCAACGAGCAGGATTACGGGAACTTGACGTCATTACTTCATTAGACGGACAAAAGATAGACGACGCGGTTGAATTGAGGAACTACCTGTATACGAAAAAGAAAATCGGGGATCAGGTGGCCATTGATTTTTATCGCCAGGGTAAGAAGCATTCCGTAAAGCTCACCCTTGTACAAAATGAAACCAATCAACAATAGCAAGCCATTTTTGATAAAATGATAATTGGTTCATAAAACGATTCGACACATATAAAGCGCTATTATTTTTCAGATGAAACTTTT
>NZ_JBBHZM010000030.1:0-44879 GCF_049843615.1 Fictibacillus sp. Mic-4
GGATTTATTTTCCGAAATACTAAAATCCGTAAATGGTTCGTGCGTATATGGAACTGTCATAAGTGTATACCTCCAAATTGTTTTTTCACCAATAAAACTAATGCAAGTTTAATGCCAAAATCAAAAATAACCCGGTAGAAATAGATTTTAGGAATTGCGTGCAAAATAAATTTGCATTCAACATCTTATTTTTGCATAACACAGGCAAAATAAATTGGCAGTTATCCTCCGAAAACGAAGGTTCGGTTACGAAAAATTATTTCAATGAAAGAAGGTTTTTTCATACATCTTCTATTGTAGGAGAAACTAAAATGGTGTATAAATGATTTATTCAAATTTAATCATGATCCAGGAGTTTGATTATGTATAGTAAAATAAAACGGCTTTTAATCGGTAAACCATTAAAGTCCAATGAATTGCACGATCAAAAACTGAATAAATTAAAGGCACTCGCCATTCTTTCTTCGGATGCCTTATCTTCAGTGGCCTACGGTCCTGAACAAATTTTGATTGTTCTGGCTACCGTCAGTGCTATCGCATTTTGGTATTCGTTGCCGATTGCCATTGGTGTTCTTATTTTATTAGCCGCGCTCATTTTATCGTATCGCCAAATTATTTACTCTTACCCTCATGGCGGCGGCGCGTATATGGTCGCTAAAGAAAATTTAGGGATGAACTTTGGCCTCATCGCCGGAGGATCACTATTAGTCGATTATATATTAACGGTTGCGGTTAGCGTTTCAGCCGGTACGGATGCGATTACGTCGGCTTTTCCAACACTTCATCCATACAGTGTGATTATTGCGGTTTGCATCGTCATTATCATTACCCTTCTTAATTTAAGAGGATTGACCGAATCAGCAACCGTCCTGGCTTATCCCGTTTACTTGTTTGTGATTGCACTTGCAATTTTAATTGTTGCCGGCATTTATCAAGTAGCAACCGGACATGCCCCGGCTCATGCGCACACTGCGGTAGGAACGCCGGTTGCGGGTGTCGGTTTATTCCTTTTATTAAAGGCTTTTAGTTCAGGCTGTTCGGCATTAACCGGGGTAGAGGCGGTTTCAAACGCCATTCCAAACTTTAAAGATCCCGCTCCGAAAAATGCGGCGGCAACGCTAGTCATGATGGGTTGCATTTTAGCGTTTCTATTTTCCGGAATTGTCTTTTTAGCCTATTGGTATGGCATTGCGCCTTCCGCAAAAGAAACAGTCATGTCTCAGCTTGGCGCCTCGATCTTTGGACGAAATATTTTTTATTATTTCATCCAGGCAACGACTGCGCTGATTTTAGTGCTGGCCGCTAACACCGGCTTTTCAGCATTTCCATTGCTTTCGTTTAATCTCGCGAAAGATAAATTTATGCCAAGGCCGTTTACGGTAAGAGGCGATCGCTTAGGTTATTCGAACGGAATTATTACATTAGGTGTAGCATCCATTATTCTTATTCTCATTTTTAAAGGGAACACCGAAAATCTTATTCCTTTATATGCCGTTGGGGTGTTTATTCCGTTCTCGTTGTCTCAAACCGGGATGATTCTGAAATGGATCCGTGAAAAACCGTCTGGCTGGATGGTCAAATTAGCGGCGAACCTTTCCGGAGCCTTAATTTGTTATTTAATATTAATCATCTTTTTTGTTACAAAGTTTAGCAAAGTGTGGATCGCCCTTATTTTTATTCCGCTTGTCGTTTTCATCTTCCACAAAATTCACGAACATTATATAGCGGTTGGCGATCAATTAAGGGTCGATTTATCGAAAAAGCTAAAAGATACACCGATTAATGAAAATGTAGTGATCGTACCAGTCGCTGGCATTACGAAAGTCGTCGCACAATCGTTGAACTATGCGAAATCATTATCGGATAATGTCATTGCCGTTTATGTCGGGCAAAGTCCGGAAGCGATCGAAAAAATGGAGAAAGAATGGGAACAATGGGATACAGGAGTGCGGCTTGTAACCTTGCATTCCCTTTACCGAAGCATTCTTACTCCTTTAAGCAAGTTTATTGATACGGTCCAATATAAAACCGAACAAACAGGAGTAAAAACCGCGATTACCGTTGTCATGCCGCAATTTTATACCAAACGATGGTGGCAAAGCTTCCTCCACAATCAATCAGGACTGTTAATCCGTGCCTATTTGGTCCGCACGAAAGACATCGTCATCGCAACCGTTCCTTATCGGTTTAAAAAATAAAAAAGCGCCGTTGTGGCGCTTTTTTATTTTTCTTTCATACATAAGATCCCTCTGGAATTATAGAAGAACAAAATGCTTCATATCTTTGTTCGAAGTTAAGTTTTCTTTAATTTTTCGCATTACTTTCGGAAACATATTAGGGCTACAGACAATAAAGCAAAGATTTCCGACAATAAGTGAGTTCAAACGGACAATAAATTGCTTTTATCGGACAATAAAATTAGTATTATTTGCATTTATTGTCCGAAACGCAAGGGTTATTATCCAAAAAGGAGTACTTATTATCCGAATATCATTAGTTACTGTCCAAATTAGAGCACTTACTATTTTCCAAGGACAAAATAATGTAATACATTTGGATAAATCGTGGTTTGTCAGTATCGCGAATTGCTGAATCCCGTTATTCAGTGTAAAAAACTGACAAAAGCGTTTAACTTTTGTCAGCTTTTTCGTTTCATTATAGTTTTGTCCGTAAATCCCATAGTTCAGGGAAGAAGCGGTGGTCGAGGACCTTTTTCAAATATTTCACACCGGATGATCCTCCGGTTCCCATTTTAAATCCGATGATTCGTTCGACCGTTTTCATATGACGGAAACGCCATTGTTGCAGCCAGTCTTCCAGATCGACAAGCTTCTCTGCCAATTGATACAAATCCCAATACGTATCAACATCGCGGTAAACAGCAAGCCATGCCGCTTCAACTGAAGGATCTCCTTCATAAGGTTCCGTCACGTCCCGGTTTAAGACTTCCGGGTTAATTGGAAAACCTGCTTTCGCCAATGCCTGGATGGACACATCATAAAGGCTAGGAGCTTGAAGCGCCTCCGTTAGACGTTCGTGCAACACCGGATCCTTTTTGTAAATTTCAAGGACGTGGCGCGTCTTATAGCCAAGCGCGAACTCAATCATCCGGTATTGATATGATTGGAATCCTGAAGCCTGGCCCAACTTTTCGCGGAACTCCATATATTCAGAAGGGGTCATCGTTGCCAGAACATCCCATGCTTCAATAATTTGCGACTGAATTTTCGATACGCGCGCAAGCATTTTAAACGCCGGCTGAAGTTCATCTTTTTGAATGGAAGCGATCGCCGCCCCGACCTCATGCAAGATTAATTTCATCCACAATTCGCTCACTTGATGGATGATGATGAATAACATTTCATCATGGTGCCCGGACAGTCTTTTTTGGCTGTCAAGCAGGCTGTCTAACTGCAAGTACTCCCCATATGTCATTCGATTAATAAAATCGGTATGGATCCCTTTCTCCGCAACTAAATTTTCCTTATGGTGCACGTTTTTTTCCGTCATCGATGCACTTCCTTTCTATTCATCAAACGTTTGTTTAATGTGCTTGTTCCCACCTGTAACTTGCGGCAGGCGCCTATTTTAAGGATCGTTAAGCGACTACCCCTCTTTTATTTTCAAACTTTTTATATTGCTCTTCCATCATAATTTTCTTCAATATTTGTACGGTATGCCATACATCCGCATACGTATTGTAAAGGGCGACAGGCGCAAGGCGAATGCCATTTGGCGCGCGGAAATCAGGAATCACCCCATTTTCTTTTAACGCTTTGCAAATTCGCGCAGCTTCTGCATGTTCTAAATAAATATGCCCGCCCCGCCGTTCGTCGTCAAGCGGATTCCCGATCGTAAAGCCCATGCCATCGAGTTCACTCAAGATTAAATCGATCATGTAGCGTGTAATTTGGAGCGATTTTTTTCTTAAGCGCTCGATTCCTGCTTCTTGAAATATTTCAAGCGAACCGATTAGCGGCGCTACGCTTAAAATATGCGGTGTGCCCATCTGGTAAGCCCCCGCATCTTCGGCAGAAGTCAGTACGTGCTCCATGTCGAATTGTTTATCTTTCCGGGAGCTGAACCAGCCGGCAAGCCCCGGCGTGCGGTTAAAATGCTTCCGGTTTACATAAAGGCCGGCTACGCTGCCCGGGCCGGCGCTTAAATATTTGTAATTGCACCAGAACGCAAAGTCAACGTCCCATTCCTTAAAGTCGTGCGGGATCGCGCCGATTGAATGGCATAAATCAAATCCAATAAGAATGCCGCGCTTATGGGCTTCTTCCGTCAGGCGCTTCATATTTAAAATTTGTCCGCTCCGGTATAAGACGCTCGGCAGGACGATAAGGGCAATATCATCCGTCATTGCATTGATCACGTCATCCTCGTCAATCGTCCGTCCATCGCGGCTTTTCACCTGAACTAACTGCTCATCCGGGTTCAGGCCTTTTAGTTTAATCTGGCTCTGTAAGGCATAAATATCGGTTGGAAACGTCAATTCATCTGCTAAAATTTTCGTCCGCTTCCCGACCGGCTCATAAAACGTCGCCACCAATTGATGGAGGTTGACTGTCGTGGAACCGGTTACAATCACTTCTTCAGGCAGAGCACCGATGAGTGGAGCCATTAAGCTCCCTAATTGTTCCGACAAGTAGAACCATGGATGTTCTCCTTCCGTCCATCCATCAATGCCGAACTGCTTCCAAGAATCAAGTAGCTTAAGCAGAGAAGCTTCCGCCCGTTTTGACATTAAACCGAGTGAATTCCCATCAAGATAAATCGTTCCTTCTTTTACATAAAACTCATTTCGGAATGAAGCTAACTCGTCCTGTAGGTCTAATTGAAGCGCATGTTCATAAGACGAATCAAACGTTTTCACATCCATTGCAGTCCCTCCGTTCGAATTTTCAGTAAGGTCTAAATTCACTATACTACGGAAACTGACATCATGTCAATGACATCATATCATTGACTATGGATCATCATTTTTTTACAATAAATAAAAATAAGGTCGGAGGAATTTCAATGGAGAAAGAGCTTTCAACACGCAAGTTGCGTTCGATGCAAACGAGAGAGAATTTGTTAGAAGCCGGCCGCGACATATTTCTGGCGGAAGGATTTCAAAAAACAACGATTTCCCAGATCATTAAAAAAGCCAATACCGGTTATGGCACGGCATATGTTCATTTTAAAAATAAAGATGATATTTTCATTGAATTAATGGAAGATGTCATGAACAAGTTTTATGGAATTGCCGAACTATCTTTCGAGCCTCAAACAGGCGAGGAAGCCTATCAATTGATCGAACATCAAGTAGGGCGTTTTTTAGAAATGGCAAATGAAGAACGGCGGATGATGCAGGTCATTGAGGAAGCGATTAGAGCATCGGATGATGTCAGACTGAGGTGGCAAACCATTCGCGAACGGTTTATCGAGCGCATTGCGCAGGACATTACCTATTCTCAAAAAATCGGGTTGGCCCGTACTGATGTTGACAGTCATTTAGCGGCCCGTGGTTGGTTTTATGCCAATGAAATGTACTTATGGGATATCGTTCGAAATGAGCACGGATATTCCGTCAAAGACATTGCCCATCACCTAACAGCGATGTACACTGGCGGGCTTTATAAGAGGTGAGGGATTCGAATAAATTAGTAAAACCCGGCAAAAACCGGGTTTTTTATTTTTTATGCCGTTGTCTTCTCTTTTTCTTTGTTCTTTTCTTTTTTGCCGCTGAACTTTCCGATAACGACAACAAGGATCGCTAAGGCAATCGGTATGACATAATGCCCGATTGGAAATACCGTTTCAATATAGTGCCCGACCGCTTTGTCGCCTAATGCCATTTCACCGGCCGTGTAACCGAGCAAAGCGGCTCCTAAAATAACAATAATCGGAAAACGGTGCATCAAGTTCATCAACAGTTGGCTCGCCCAAATAATTAACGGAATGCTAACGGCTAGCCCAATTCCGATAAGCCAGAGGTTGCCTTCTGCCGCGCCGGCGATTGCGACCACATTATCTAAACTCATAACCAGGTCGGCAATGATAATCGTTTTAACGGCAGCAGCAATCGTTGAGCCGCCTTTTAAATCTTCATCCCCTTCATCCCCTTTAAGCAGGTGAATCGCAATCCAGACGAGCAATACCCCGCCAATTAGCTGAAGGAACGGTATGTTGAGCAACCATACAACGACAAATGTGAGAATGACGCGTAAAAGAATGGCGCCGAAGCTCCCCAGAAATACGGCTTTTTTCCGCTGGTCGATAGGAAGGTTTCGGCATGCGAGCGCAATGACAACCGCATTGTCGCCGCTCAATACAATGTTAATTAAAATGATTTTAAGAAGGCCAACAAAAAAATCCCCATCCATAATGCAACACCCCTGAAAAAATAGTAGAGAAAAAAATAAAAGACTTTTGCTTTTTTACACAGGAAAGATACGTCTCCTCTGTAAAAAAGCAAAAGTCTCGCATAGTAAAGTCATATGATGACGGTACTTACAAAGCCGGGAACCAGATGGTCTCCGAATTGACGACTTTGTATCAAGAACCAGACGATTCTTGCCGCTACTCCCCTTTGCATATTTAATTTGTCTTTACAAATTAGAAATTATACCATAAGAATACTCCTAAATGCCAATTTTGTCTATAATTAATTTTCAAAACACGCCTGGATGCTTATTCCTGCTTTCATAAGAGTTTGATGTATGTTTCGTGCAAATTCGAGTGCATGAACACCGTCTCCATGAATGCAAATCGTGTCCGCGTGAATCTCGACGTCAGTTCCTTGCAATGAGCGGACGTGGCCTTCTTTGACCATTCGAATTACCTGGCTCACAGCCTGTTCTTCATCGGTAATAAGCGAATTTTTTTGCCTCCTCGGTGTAAGCGTTCCGTCCATTTGATATGTGCGATCAGCAAACACTTCATTGGCCGTGCGAAGCCCGACCTTTTCTCCAGCGCGAACAAGCTCGCTTCCGGATAGCCCGAATAAAACCAGCTCCGGATTGACGTTGTAGACGGCCCTGGCGATTGCTTCTGCAAGTTCCGGGCTTTTCGAGGCCATATTGTATAATGCCCCGTGCGGTTTTACATGGCACATCTTTCCGCCTTCTGCCTGAACAAAAGCATGTAAAGCCCCAATCTGATAGACAACAAGACAATACGCTTCATCTGGGGAAATATCCATATTTCTGCGCCCAAAACCGGCCAAATCCGGAAGCCCGGGGTGTGCCCCGACCGCCACACCTTTTTCAAGCGCCATTTTCACGGTTTTTTTCATCGTCGCCGGATCTCCCGCATGAAAACCGCAGGCAATATTCGCAGACGTCACAAAGTCTAATAGGTCGTGATCGTTCCCTTTTTGATAAGGGCCGAAACTTTCACCCATATCGCAATTCAAATCCACTTTAAACACGCTTAAAGCCTCCCGTCTTCATTAATTCAATGCTGCATTTCAGCTGATTGATCGCTCTTTCTCTTAAGAGAAGCGCGTAATGGGCTTCCTTTACGGTTGTGTTTTGAAAACGGAGCGTATCACCCGGCTTTTTCTGGGCGAGAATCGGAAGGTCAATTGTCGCCACATAGCCGATTTTCGGATAGCCACCCGTTGTTTGCCTGTCCGCTAAAAGAATGATGGGGCTTCCTCCGGGCGGAACCTGGATCGTTCCTGCTGATACAGCTTCTGAAACTTGCTCTTTCGGCTTTTTTAATTGCAAATCCGGACCGGAAAGCCTGTATCCCATTCGGTCGGACTGGGGGGCAATTTGAAACTCATCTTCAAAAAAACGTGTTCGGCTTTCTTCCGTAAAGTCTTTAAATTCCGGACCACCAATCGTTCTAACAGATCGGTTATCATACGAAGGAATGGCATTTTCGCCAATCGACCAGTTGGCTGTCGAGAAAGGGGCGTCTCCTTTTTTATCGAGGCTGAAACAATCTACACTCGTTTTTCCTATTGGAAGCCGGTCACCGGTCTTTAATGCTCGCCCTTCCAATCCTCCCAGCTTTGCCCGGACATACGTGCTCCGGCTTCCCATAACAATAGGCACATCGATTCCACCGGCAATCGCAACATATGCGCGGCACCCTTTTTTGGCATGACCGAACGCTAGCACACTTCCTGCCTTCACCCATACGGGACGCCACGATAGCACCGGCTTGCCGTTTATTTTCGGGGATAAATCACCGCCGCTGATGGCGATAAGGTGGTCTTCATGAAATAGAAGCTTCGGTCCGATAAGTGTTGCCTCAATTACTGCCGCCCCTTCTTCATTGCCGACGAGCAAATTGCCCATTCTTAAAGCAAAAGGATCCATCGCACCGCCGACAACAACACCGTGCTTTTGATAGCCGGTTCTTCCTGAGTCTTGAATCGTTGTCGATAAGCCGGACTGGAGTATTTCAATGCTCATCTAGTCGCCCACCTCCAAGCGTTCAAACTCTTCACGTGAAATCGGCTGAAACCGGACGACATCACCCGCACGCAATAGACTTGGCTGATCTTCTTCCGGGCGGAATAATTTTATAGGTGTTTTCCCAATGAGCTGCCAGCCGCCAGGACTTTCAATCGGATAGACGCCTGTTTGTTTTCCGCCAATTCCAACACTGCCAACAGGAATAGAAACTCTCGGAGACGGACGCCTTGGGACAGCGAGACGTTCATCCATCCCCCCTAAATAAGGGAACCCGGGCGCAAATCCGATCATATAGACCATGTATTCCGTTCCGGAGTGGATTCTGACCACCTCTTCTGGCGTTAACCCGGCATGGTTTGCAACTTCTTTTAAATCCGGGCCGAACTCCCCGCCATAGCAAACCGGAATGTCAACCACTCGTGATTCGCTTTGCTTTCTGGTTGAAAGTTTAGATAGAATTTGTTTCAACGTTTTCACAACAGCTTCATAAGGGAATTCATTTATTGACTGATTGTAAATCTTGAGCGGGTCATAAAAAACGGCCACCGTCGTAAAGCCCGGCACATATTCGGTCATTCCGTCAAAAGGGTGTTCTTCCAGATAGGCGGATAAAGCCGTTACTTTCTCATGCGTCTTTCGGTCGATTTCTTCTCCCATATTGACAATCATGCCGGAATCCCCGAGCGGTGTAAATTCGTAGTGCTCCATTTTTTGACCCTCCTTTTCTTGTTCTTTATGCCTTCATCATAGCTTTGGAAAATAAAAAACGATGGTTGGAAAATAAATCAGCATGATCGGAAAGTAAATTTCAATGTTTGGAAAATAAATCATGATTTTCGGACAATAAACAATTGATTTCGGACAATAAACGGCTTCCCAGACTAAAACTTATGCTTCATTCAGGCGATTCAGAGCCAAAAATGTGTGAATTTTTGAATTTTAACTTTATTTTCGAACAATTTTAGTGAGTTTGCCCTCCGATTTCAACTATATCGCGCTCATATGTTACAGCAGCGCGAATTGCGGCCTTTAGCCCTTTTACGATCGTCTCCAGCGCCATGCTTGGCTGCCCCGGATGGTGCACTGCTTGCTCGGGCAATAGCGGGATATGGATAAAACCGCCGCGAATCGGATGTTTTGCCTTTGCGACATAATTCATTAACCCATAAAAAAGATGGTTGCAGACAAATGTGCCCGCCGTTTGAGAGACGGAAGCCGGGACGCCCTGCTTCTTCATTTCTTTGACCATTGCTTTAATTGGCAATGTGGACCAATATCCGACAGGCCCGCCTTCTACAACTGGCGTATCGATCGGCTGATTGCCTTCATTATCTGGAATCTGGGCGTCATTTACATTGATGGCCACACGTTCGACTGTAAGATCAGGGCGGCCACCTGCCTGTCCGACACAAATGACAATATCCGGATTTGTTTCTTCAATGGATTTATACAAAACATCAAGCGATTTTGCGAAAACAGTCGGTATTTCCCGCACCTCGATTTGATATTCTTTTGCGAAAGACCCTTCTAATTGTTTGACCGCTTCTAAAGCCGGATTAACCGGTTCTCCGCCAAACGGATCGAATCCTGTCACTAAAACTGTCTTCATCGTGAATGCCCCTTTCAATCCGAATCCAAATAGTTTTTCCGCCATCCGAGCCGTACGGAGATTTCTTCCGCCGCTCCTTTTACCTGGCGAACCAATTCAGGAATCCGTTCGTCGTTCAATCGGGATTCGGGACCGGCAATGCTGAGCCCTGCAGCGAGGTGGCCCGTATGATCAAATACGGGAGCAGCAATCGCGACGGTATCATTCTCTAATTCTGAATAGCTGATCGTATACCCTTCTTCTCTAGCATCCTGTAATGCTTGCTGCAATCTTTTTTTATCCGTAATCGTCCCGGCACCGACCGGCTTTAGCTCCGTCTCGTTTAAATAGGTTTCACGCTCTTCTCTTTCAGAAAATGCGAGGATGATTCTCGAGCACGCTCCTGCATATAAGGGCGACCTTCTTCCGATCTTCGTATAAAGGCGAACAGGGTGCGGAGTGTCCACTTTTTCAATGTACATCGCCTCGGTTCCGTCTTTGACGATTAAGTTGACCGCTTCCTGCACCTCATCACGCAATTTTTTCATAACGGGCAAGGCGATTTGCCGGATATCCAAACGATCGGCAACTAATTGGCCAAACTGTAAAAACAATAATCCAAGTGAATAGTTTCCTTCTTCATCTTTTTGCAATAATCCCATGCTCTCTAGCGAACCCGCCATTCGATGAACGGACGTTTTCGGCATGCCGGACAATTCAACCATTTCATTGAGATTCAATGTTGCGTGGCGGACGAAAAGATTGAGCAGGTCCATCGATTTAACGACCGTTTTGTTTTTATTTTGCATCTTGCATTCTCCCAACAGCCTGAAATTTTATAGTGAAAATAAATACATTAAGACAATATTGACTCCTAAAATAATGAGCGCAGTCGGAGTTTGAACTTTTATCACCCGGTTTTTATCCTTTAAATCAAGCAATGCCGCCGGAACGATGTTAAAGTTTGCGGCCATCGGCGTCATCAATGTCCCGCAATAACCGGCAAACATCCCGATCGCGGCTACATGGTTGGCGTTAACCCCAAATTGATGGATCAAAAGAGGAATCGCAATTCCCGCTGTCATGACTGGAAAAGCCGCAAAAGCATTGCCCATGATCATCGTAAATAGCGCCATTCCGATACAATACGCGACCACGACCCAGAAAAGGGAGTGAGTTGGAATAACGTGGCCTACTAGCTTTGAAACAACCGTCCCGACCCCGGCGCTGGCAAAAATCGTCCCCAATGTCGCAAGCATTTGCGGAAGGACAGCGGCCCAACCGATCGACTCCAATAGACGTCTCGATTCTTTAATCGCAACAGCCGGCTTGCTCTTTGTCATCAGCAGCCCGACGATCAGCGCCACAACCGTTGCCGCACCTAACGAAACTAATGTCAAATTCTTCTGGTCAAATAAAAAGGTTCCGAATACTTTCACCCCTTTTAATCCTGTCGTTCCCGCAACGGTTAAAATCGGAATCAACAATGCAGGGACAAACAGCCATTTCCCCAGACGTTTTTGATTTTGCTTTCTTTCCTCAAGGCTCGCTTCACCGTAACTCCCCTTGCCTAATCCTCCAAATCCGACAAGCACTACTAGAACGATGGCGAGAAGCCCCATATAAAACGACGGAATGACCTTTCCAAGTAAAAGCGATATCCCGTATAACAAATAGAATAGCCCGGATGTGAGGCGACGCGGATTGTTCCGGTCAAAAAACGTGTAAATGCTGCCCGCTATGGCAATGATCCCTAAAAATATATAAACAAGTTCAATTGAAATAAACAACGGTTACGCCTCCTTCTTTTTCGAAACTTCAGAGCTTTCGTAGTTTCGAAGTTTCCGGTCTAATGAACGGTCAAGCAAGAATAAGCGAATGAAGTGCACAATAAGGGCGCAAATCGCGGTAGGAATGGCCCATAATGCCATTTTCAATGGATCAGACGCGATGTGGTTTTGAGCAAAAAATCCTTGCATTAACAAAATCGCGCCAACTGCGACAAAGACATCCTCTCCGAAAAATACGCCGATATTGTCCGCAGCAGCGGCATGCGCGCGAATGTTTTCCTTCACATCTTCAGGCACTTTTTTATACTTTGCTTCCGCCGCTCCCTCTGCCATCGGAGCGATGAGCGGGCGAACCATCTGGGCATGGCCGCCGATGGAAGTAAGGCCGAATGCAGCCGCTACTTCACGAATGAAAAAATAGAGCATAAGAATGCGTCCGGCCGTTGCCGCCTTGATTTTGGAAACGACTGATTCCGCCTGTTCACGCAATCCGAATCGTTCAAGCAGCCCGATCACCGGCAGCGTGGCAATAAAGACGGCCATATAGCGGTTGACCGTAAACGCCTCGCCAAACTGCGAAATGATTTCGTATAACGATTGATGAGCGACAAGCCCTGTCACAAGCCCAGCCACTGTTACAACCAATAGCGGGTTTAAGCGAATAATGAAGCCAATAATGACAATTGCGACCCCGATAAGTACCAATCTAGATCTTCCTTCCTTTATTGGTGTTCCGAAATTCGGAACACCAATTCCAAATTATTAATTTAATGATAATATTCGCAAAACTAAAAATCAATTACATTCTTTCGGAATTTGCAGAAAAATGTTGGAAAATGAAAAAAGGCAGATTAGCTAATCCACCTTTTCAAAAAAATTTCTTTTTATAATGAACAAGCGCAAGCAACGGCCAGATGTAGTCGTAGCTATGGTAGTGAATGTAAAATGCACCCGCCATTCCCTTTCCTTTCGGATACTGCCTGATCCATTTTTCTTGTCCTTCTCCACCGGCTAAAAAACGGATTCCGCGTTCGATTTCAGGCGTCGTATCCCCTGAGGCGGCAATTAATGCATCAAGTGCCCACGCCGTATGGGTCCGCGTGCTAACTCCTAGTGGAATATATCTTTTTTCAATATCGCTCCTGCAAGATTCCCCCCATCCACCATCCGGATTTTGAGTTTTCTTTAACCATGTAACCGCTTTTTGAATCGATGGATGATCATGTGGCACACCGACTGCCCGCATTCCCGTGACAGCCGCCCACGTACCGTACAAATAACAAATCCCCCAGCGACCGAACCATGAACCGTCTTCCCTTTGAGAATCGAGCAGCCACTTTATTCCGCGCTTAATCATTGGATAGTGCCGATTTAAATACGTGCAATCTCCTAAAAAGCCAAGCGTCCTTCCCGTTAAATCGGGTGTTGACGGATCAATCAATATATCCTGTCCTTCTTCAATTGGCAGCAATGTAAGAAATTCTTTATCTACATTTCTCTCAAAAGCCGGCCAGCCGCCGTCACTGTTTTGCATCGAGAGCACCCAGTCCATTCCCCTCTCCCATGCCCGCCGATAAATGGCATTCTCCGGCGCTAATCGGCGAATCGCTCTTAATGCGGCGGTCGAGTCATCGACATCAGGATTGATTGTATTCATGTCGGAAAATCCCCAGCCCCCCGGCTTCGCATGAGGATTGTGTACGGCCCAGTCCCCATATTTATTCTGCTGCCGGGAAAGAATATATTGATTTGCCTTTTGAATGACCTTTGTTGAAGGAGAAAGGCCCGCTTCTTGAAGCGCATAGCTAATTAACGTTGTATTCCATACGTTTGCCGTCGTGTATTGCGCATGAAGGTTGCCACCAATTTGGCAGATCATCGATTTTAAGCCTTGAACAGCCCGGCGGATAATCGGGTCTGTTTTCGCATATCCCCGGGCAAGTAAAGCAAAAATCATTAAAAACGTTGCACTATAAAAGCATTCGAACGTTCCATCAGGCTCAATTCGTTTAAGCATGTACTCTTCGGTCCGTTTTAAAGCGGCTTCATGCGATTGATCGGGATCAACGATGCTTTGAATCCCATGTTTGATTAAATTCAAAACGGAGTGCCATTCCAAATTTTGATCGTCATTTAATCCGAAGTCCCCAAAAAAGGCCCGATTTTGCCCTATAAACAAATCAGACAAATCCGGCGATTGTTCAGACTTTATGCTGTACTTATAGTCGGCAAGAATAAGAATGGGGGCAAAGTTCACTCTCCCAAAGACGGACAAATCAAAGAAATTGACCGGAAATGAAAGTGGTAGAAGCATCACTTCAACGGGAATTGAAAAATAAGCCGGCCATTCATATTGCCCGGTGATCGCCAGCATGATTTTCGTAAATGTATGCGCCTCTTGAATGCCACCTTTTGAAAGAATAAACTGTTTCGCCCGCAGCATTTCAGGTTCATGTCTCTTTCGGTAACCGGAAAACAGAAGGGCATAATATGCTTCCACCGTCGTTGATACGTTCCCATCTCCTTCATCATAAAAAAGCTTCCACGCGCCATTAGATTCCTGTTTTTTTACTATTCGGTTGACTAATGAACGGATTAATTCTTCATCATTGATTTCCAACATCCGAAGCAAAATGATCAAATAACAATCCGAAGAAATTCCTGTCTCAAACGGATAGCCCCATGAACCATCCGGCAATTGATCTTCGTAAAACCGATTCGCAATCCGGTTGATTTCAGCCTCCACTTCTTGCCACAACAACCAATCACACCTTCCTCAAAAAATGTTCATCTTCATACATATTCCTCTAAAACTATGATCATTCTTGAAAAAATGGCATAAACTTTTTTCGGGTGAACCTATAAGCCTAATGCTACTGCCCTTTCAGCTAAGAAAGTTCTTATTTTCAAGAATCCATTTTCGCCTGTAAAAAAATAAAAAAATAGAAGCAAACTTCTCTAGTGGGTAGTGTGGTGCTATTTTCATGGCATTTGGACAATAAACAGTGGATTTCCGACAATAAATCGTTTCCATCGGACAATCAATGGCCTGTGTCGGACAATAAAATGAGTAGTTTTTTCACTTATTGTCCAAAAGTAAAATTTTATTGTCTAAACCGGATGATTTATTGTCTAAATAAGAGCACTTATTGTCCGAGAACGAAATCATGTAACGATTCGTGATCGTTTTTCCTCATTTCACAGATCTAACGAGGTGTTCTTAAAATAACGAATGTTCGATTACTGAAATCCAAACTATTTTTCTAGAAGGGGCACCAGGAACGTATCGTTTTCTACAGCAAAACTAGCCAAAACTCATTGGAAGTTTTGGCTAGTTTTCGTTTGCGTAGTTTTGCAGTTTGGCCAGGTCCTTCGGGGTATCCACATCTTCTCCCCAATACCCGTTTTCAAAATTAACCGTAATCAGCTTTTTGTGCTTTCGCGCCACAATGGAACGGCCGCCTTCATCCCCATCAATTTGGTCAAATTCAGCAAACAACTGGGAATCAAACAAAACAGGATGGCCTGCCTTCCCGTTATAACTGGGCCTTACGATCTGAATCCCCCTGCTTCGCGCTCCCTTATAGTGAGCGATTAATTGTTCGATTACTTCTACTTGAACGAGCGGCTGATCAGCCAAAACAATCACTGCCCCGTCCACCTTTCCAGCCACTTCGGCAATTCCTCGTTTTAAGGAAGACGCCATCCCGCTTGAATAGTTACGGTTGGCAATTACCTGTACCATAGGCAAATCTTTTGTAAGCCTCTTCAGCTTACCAACATTTTCTCCACCAATAAGGACAATCGGCGATAATTTTGATTGAACAACGGTTTCGACTGCATAACGAAAAAGAGGTTTGCCGCATAGATTAGCGAATAGTTTTTGCGATCCCATACGCGTAGACATACCGGCCGCCAGAATAATTGCACCTACTTTAACCATGGATTTTTACCTTGCCATGGAGTGGCGCTCCCGTGCGATTGTTTTTGAACGCCATCAATTCGGAAACGATGCTGATTGCCACCTCATCCATCGTCTCCGCGCCCAGATCAAGTCCAACGGGTGAATGAATAGGGCCACTTGTGAGATGAAAGCCAATTCTACCTAGCATCTCCTCCGTTCTTGTCATAGGACCGAGTACTCCAATGTAGCGTGGATCGCTTTGCAACGCAAGCCTGAGTGCAGATTGGTCCCGTTCCTGATGATGGTTCATGATGACCCACCAGGAACCGGCTACATATTCAGGAAGAAGATTGCCCGGCTCCTTAACGATGTGGTTAGCTCCTGGAAATCGTCTTTCATTGTTCCAATACTCCCGCGGGTCCACAATGGTGACAGAAAATCCAGTTTTCGCCGCCAACTCAGCAACCGGTTGGGCGTCTGGACCGGCACCCGCAATGATTAAACGCTCGTTTGGACGAAGCACATCTAGGACAAATCGTTGTTTTTCTGCTTCCACTACCTTTGCCCTCGTCTGTTCCCTCATCTCAAGCATTGCTCGCTTATATACTGCTTCGGGTAAATTTTCCGTCTCTCCATAGCACTCTCCATCTTTTCCGATCAACACCCGTGTGCCCTTTGAAACCTCCATAACAAGGCAAGCGACCTGTCCCGATTGCAAGACTTGACGGGCTGTACGCCAAAAGACATCGCCCTTTACTATTGGAAGTATGAATATTTCCAGCGATCCTTTACATCCAATGCCCAGGCTCCAGATTTCATCCGCACTCAAATCGTATCCATGTACCATCGGCGTTTTCTCACAAATCACTTTTTGTGCCCAACCGAAAAGGTCACTTTCCAAACAACCACCACTGATCGTTCCGAACATAGATCCATCCATCGCCATGATCATTTTTGTCCCTGGCTGTCGATAAGCCGATCCGCGAACACTTGTAACCATGAGCATAGCTGTTTCCTGCCCCCGGCCCCAGGCCAGCTCCATTTGATCCAAGATGTCGATAAACTCCTGCGCTCGTGACAAGTAGCTTCTCTCCCTTTTCTAAGCTGATTGACTTTCCCATTCATTATTCTCTAATTCCTAATCTATGAGACTCACCGCGTTCTTTATTCACCCGTGTTTGGAGGTTCTTTATAAGCAGCCGCCCTCCTAACAAAAAAAGAGGGTATCCTAAAAAGCACGCTTTCAGGACACCCTCTTCAAACGAATGAACATTTAAATTTCCAGCTCTCCTATTATTTCTTCGACCCTTTCAATAATTTCTCCGTGCAATACTTGAGAATAAATATTTTCTATATCCGGATAGAAAAAACGATCCTCCTCTACAACAGGCACTTTGCTGCGGATCAAGTCATAAACCGCCTTCGTTGCCTGGCCTGGATGCAGTGGTTTTAAAAAATCGAGCGCCTGAGTTGCACACATCAACTCTATGGCTAAAATGTAATGCAATTTTTTCGTTATAAGATAAGCTTTTTTGGCAGCAAAGTAAGCAAAACTCACTGCATCTTCTTGATTGGCACATGTTGGCACATTATCAATGGATGCGGGATGCGATAATGTTTTCATCTCTCCATAAAGACCAGCGGCTGTATACTGGGGTATCATATAGCCATTGTTCAATCCAGGATTAGCAACTAAAAAGCTAGGAAGCTCACTATGATGGTGGTTTACCAATCGATCGATTCTTCGCTCTGATACTTTGGCCAAAGTTGTTATGGCAATGCACATACTATCCGCTTGAATGCCGACATACGTCCCATCAAAATTTCCCGTCATTAAGGCTACCCCATCACCATTTTCGGGATACACAATTGGATTGTCCCCACAAGATTGCATTTCGTTTACAATGTCCTCTAACGCGTTCTTTATTGCCTTTTTGGCGGCGCCATGCATTTGCGGGAGCGCCCTTAGACTAATGGCATCTTGCAATCGGTAGTCTTTATGCTTCTCAGCGATTTCACTTTCTTCAAGAATCCTTACGATATTCCGAGCAGTTCCTGCCTGTTCTTTATGTTTTTTCGCCTTATGAATCCTTGGATCAAAAGCTTTTATCGTACCCTTTAATGCCTCTAGAGACATAGCTCCAGCTATATCAGCAACCTTTACAGATGTCATTGCATCATAAACCGCCAGCACTGAAAAAGCAGTAACAGTGGACGTTCCGTTAAGCAGGGACAATCCCTCCTTGCACCCCAAAGTAATCGGATGTAAACCGGCTCTTTCAAGCGCTTCTTTCCCTGACAAAAGTTCATTTTTATGCCATGCCCTTCCTTCACCGATTAAAACAAGAGCCATATGCGCCTCGGGGGCCAAATAAGCGACCGACCCCTCTCCAGGAACATAAGGAGTTACATGATGATTTAAAAGTCCGCGAATAAGTTCTAAAATTTGCAAGCTCACTCCGGAATAACCTTGTCCAAAACTTTGCAGCATCATCAATTGAGAAGCTCTAACGACTTCTTTTTTTAGCGGCTCTCCAACAGAAACTGCATGGGAACGAACAATATTTCGTTGCAATGTTTCGGATTGTTCAGGTGAGATAATTTTTGATACATTTTCTCCAAATCCTGTTGTTACCCCGTATATCTTTCTGTTTTCAGTTAAAAATTTTTCGATTAAATTTCTTGATTGGATTACTCTATTACAATAATTCTGTGAAAACGTTACTCTTGCCCCATATCTAGCAACAGCAACAAACTCATTAATTGAGATAAATTTATCGCCAAGAATAACCTCTTTAATTTTTTTAGGGTGGCACGGAATTTCTCCATTCATTTTTTAACACCTTCCTCTTTTAAAGGAGATCCTTCCACATACAAAGGGTGGCTAGCATCATTTAAAGGGTCACTTGCTTCAGTTAACGAAAGGGACTTTGTCTCCGGTGCCCAGGCTACAGATATGATCGTGCCGATTAACAAAACAACGGTCATTCCAATCATTGATGAACCTAACCCGAAAGAGTCCATGCTGATGGGCAAGAGAAAGGTTCCTATAGCAGATCCGATTCGGCTAATCGCTGTAACCGCTCCCACTCCCGTCCCGCGAATTTCAGTTGGAAAGAGTTCAGCCGGATAAACTAATGTAAGATTTGAAGCCGCAGCCATTACAAATGTAAAGACGATAAAGGCAATCATTGCCAACATTTGCGATGAGTGATGAGTGACGCTTAATACAAGTAAAGAAATCGTGAGTATAGCAAAAGTATTGATCGTAAAACCTCTTCGTGTGAATTTCTCCATAAACCAGAGTCCAGCAACTGTGCCAATTAACAAAAATAGGTTTAAGAATAGGTCCGCGAGAAAGTTTTCTGTAAAACCCATATCATTTAAGATAATAGGCAAAAATGTATAAATTGCGTAGTAGGGAAGAACCTGACAGGCATAGAAAAGCCCTCCAAAAGCAGTTCGTCTCCACATTTTTTTGGTGAAAAGGGCCTTAAAACCTGCTGATGTTTCGGCCGAAATGGCCGGTATATTGATTTCGGCATTTGCTCCAATATATTTTTTCACAATTTGTCTCGCTTCTTCCAATCGCCCTTTGCTAATCAGCCACCCCGGCGATTCAGGTGTTCCGATTCGGAGCAGTAGAACAATAAAAGCAGGAATAGCCGAACTGACAAGCATCCACCGCCAGGATTCGGGACCTGTCTTTTCTAAGTAATATCCAACCAACGTTGAAGCAACGTAACCGACTGTCCACACCACGTTTAAAAATGCCAGCAAAAATCCTCTATATTTTCGTGGAGCAAATTCTGCTAACAACGTTGATCCTACTGCAAAGTCACCACCAAGTGCAAAACCGATCAAGAGGCGCAACATAAACAATATGGCGGGATCATTGATAAAGAATTGCAAAACCGAAGCAATGGTGGTGACCAGGAAATTAGCAAGAAAGATTTTCTGTCTGCCGATCCGGTCCGATAATCCTCCAAGCACTAAACTTCCAACAAAGAGTCCGATCAGTGCAGAACTCCCTATCAATCCTTCCCATAATGGACTCAGGTGCATTTGAGGGCTTAGAAGAGTAAGAGCGATTCCAATGATCCCAAGGGCATAGCCATCGGAGAAATTTGCTCCAAAGGTAAGTGCAGTAATTTTTAAATGAAATTTATTAAGCGGCGCATCGTCCATCTTAAATGTTTGTGCTTGTCCGTTCATTAAATGGTTCCCCCATTCTCCTATAATTTCATGCCTTGTCCCCTCTTTAATTGAAGCGATTTGCTTTTACAAATGGTATTGACTCAACCCACCTTGCATATGCCCGCTCCGCGTAAGCGAGAACATAGAAAGATCGTGTTTTGCCTTTCCTTTCGTTATCATTTCACTCAATGCCTCTCCTACTGCACTTGAAAATTTAAAACCATGCCCTGAAAAACCAGATGCAACAATCACGTGAGAATATTGTGGATGCCGATCAATAATAAAATGCTCATCCGGGGTCAATGTATAAAGGCATACTTTTCCTTGTTTAAGTCGGCCGCTTGCATTAGGCAGGAATCTTTCCAAGAAACTCCTTACATCTCCCTCATCTTCAGGATAAATGCCAAACTCGCGATTTGCATGATCAGGATCAACCTTTTGTCCTCCATCATGACGTCCAACCTTCACCCCACATCCGTTAAAGCTTGGAAATCCGTAATAATGTTCATCGCCTAAATGGAAGGTAAAAGCGGGAAAACAATTAAAATCGTATAATTTCTCATCACATTCAAACCAGGCAACGGTTTTACGTATGGGCTGCAAAGGGAGTTCTATACCGGTTCTTTTAAAAAGATCCCCAGTCCAAGCTCCCGCGCTGACAATAACGGAATCAGCTTGATAGCTTTCGTTACTTGTATGGATAGTAACCCCATCCGAATGCATATCGATCTTCTGGACAGGTGTATTAGTTAGTAGGTTCATACCGTAATCCAAACCTAGTTGGCGATAAGAGCGAATACATTCTTCACTAAAAAGGACACCAGAATCCGTCTCAAGACAACCAACAAATCCTTCTGGAAGTTTTAGACCTGGCCACCGTTCATTTATTTCATCACTTGTTAATACTTCAAGCGACAAGTTAAATTGTCTGGCGCTTTCTATCACTTCTTCGGTAAACGGCGACCCGGGTGCCCCAGCGCAGAGGACCCCTGTTTGAGAAAATAGCTTCCTGCCTGACTCCTTTTCTAGCTCACTCCATAACTCTTGTGCCCTTAGTGCGAATGGTACATATTTCCTCCCCTCTCCATAGGCGTGCCGAATGATTCGAGTGTCTCCATGATGGCTGCCAAAATGATGGGGCGGGTCATATGCATCTATGACCAATGTTTTTTTGCCCGATTTTGCTAAAAAATATCCAGCAGCCATACCCATTGAACCTGCCCCGACGATCACCGTTTCATACTGTCTATTCATCTAGTGTCCCTCACCTTCAGCTTTCATTGATCATTTCTTGACGACTTCATCACATTCAATTTAAGCCACCAAACTTCTCTATTAATGCTTTATCACACTAAAGTAACGCGATAAAAAATATATAGGATTACCCCCACATGAAAATTCATCACCAACTTTTTTAATTTTCTTTCTACTAAAGTGTAAAACGTTGAAAAGAAGAAATATAGATAACAAACTTTCGAATTTTTCTAAATTTTAACGATAATTTTGAGGTATTTTAAAACTTTCTCTTTCTAATCTATATTTTTTAAAGGTTTCTGCATTTTCTTTTGATATTGACATAAAGTTACAACACAGGCAGCGTAATGTAACTGTCGCCTGTGCTGTTAGTGGATAAAGACATGTTTACGTATAAACGCTCAGGCCAAGCTCTTTGTATTATAATTTTCCTGAGTCGCCGAGCGGCTGCCCGGTTTGACAAAGCTCATGGCGACCATTCCGATGACGACAGCTATTCCTGCTGCAGTAAACATCGCGTTGTAATTGTACTTTGCGACTAATGTACCTGTTAATGTTGGCGCGATGATCGTAGCCAGATTGGCAATAAAATGGGTCACCCCGCCAAACGTACCTGCCTGATTAGGCGCCGTGTCCAAAATGACTGTCCAATAAATCGAATTCGGCAAATAGTTAAAGGCGTTTCCGACACACATTAAAGTTAGCACTGCAGTTGGTGTTGAAACAAAAGGAATAGCCATAAAGCAAATGGCGGTAAAAAATAGCGAAACGACAGTAAACCATGACCGGGCAACTCGCAGACTTCCCGTTTTTGCACGGAGGTAATCTGAAAATCTCCCGCCAATCAATGCTGTACACACTGCCCCAATCCAGGGAATCATGCCGATATATCCTAATGAGGCAAGATCAAAATGGAATTCGTCCTGCAAATACTTCGGCGTCCATGTGAGGAGCAAGAAGTTGACATAAAGGAATGCAAAATATCCGACTGCATTTAAGACAAGGCTTGGATTTTTGAAGAAATGGTGCCATTTTACCGGCCTATCATTCTCACTTTCCAATCCTCTTTCTCCATCAAGCAAATGTTCAGTGCTGCGGATTTCTTGCAGTTCGATTTCAGATACTTTCGGATGGTCTTCCGGACGGTTTTTAAATACTTTTGACCAAATTATGGCCCATATAATTCCAAACACCCCTAGTAAAATAAAAGTCGTTCTCCAGCCGGAGACAGTAAGCAATCCAACGACGATCGGCGCAGTAATGAGAGCTCCGACCGGCGTCCCTAATAACCCGAGCGCGACCGTGAATCCTTTTTCTTTCGGGGATACCCAGTTCGCCAGCGTTTTGTTCATCGTAGATAATGTCGGCCCTTCTGACAAGCCAAATAAAATGCGGAAAATTGCGAATCCTAAAAGCGCAGAACCACCAAATAAAACGGCGCCTATATTTCCTGCAAAAGCCATGCCGATTTCAAAGACAGACCAGGCGATGCTCGCAAGGAGCCAGACAAACTTCGGTCCTTTCTTATCAGCGAGCGTCCCTCCAAAAAGTGCTCCAAAAATGTAACCGTATCCAAAATAACCTAAAATGGCACCCCAGCTAATTGGATCGAGTCCAAATTCTTTAATGATGTCCGCCTGGGCAAATGAGATCGCGCCACGGTCAACATAGTTAATGATGTTAATGACAATCATCATAAAAATGATAAAATACCGGTACTTGTGCTGCAGCATTTTTGTCTCACCTTCCATTTCCCCACTGGAATGAATATTTTTTTAAAAAGCGCGCAAGATTGCGCGCTTCCATTTCTTGTTTAATTGTGAACAGGTGCGTTGCGATAGACTACTCTTCCCTGTTCTACGACAAATTCTCCGTTTTTGATGACGCTATGCACATGGTTGACGCCAAATTTGTATTGAAGAACCATATAGTTCGGCACGTCGAAAATCGTGATGTCTGCTTTTTTGCCTTCTTCGATGCTGCCGATTTCTTTTCCTCTATTGATGGCGTGTGCAGCGTTGATTGTGGCTGCTGCCAATACTTCCGCAGGCGTCATGCCCATTTTCAAACAGCCTAAATTCATGACAAGCGGCATTGAAACGGTTGGTGATGAACCCGGGTTGCAGTCTGTTGAAAGAGCGACTGGCACGCCGGAGTCGATCATTTTCCGGCCGTTTGCCGACTCCGCCATTAAGAAGAACGCTGTGCCTGGAAGCAATACAGCGATGACCCCGTTGTCGGCGAGCGCCTGGATTCCTTTATCTGATGCTTTAAGCAAATGTTCGGCAGAAATGGCGCCAATTTCACCTGCAAGTTCCGCTCCTTCATACGGCTCGATTTCATCCGCATGGATTTTCGGGATAAGGCCATATTTTTTCCCGGCTTCTAGAATTCGTTTCGATTGCTCCGGCGTAAAGACCCCGCGTTCGCAAAAGACGTCGTTGAATTCGGCCAGGTTGCGTTTCGCCACTTCCGGTAACATTTCGTTGATGACGATATCGACAAATTGATCCGGGTTTTCTTTGTATTCTGCAGGGACGGCGTGTGCCCCCATAAATGTGCTTACGATATCAACCGGGTGAGCTTCATGAAGCTCTTTTGCCACTTCAAGTTGCTTCAATTCTACCTCGAGCGAAAGTCCGTAGCCGCTTTTTGCTTCTACGGTCGTAACGCCGTGCAATAAAAATTGATCTAGCCGTTTTTTGCTTTCTTCAAAAAGCGTTTCTTTGCTTGCTGCCCTGGTCGCCGAAGTCGTCGCATGAATGCCCCCGCCGTTATTCATAATTTCCATGTACGTTGCGCCTTGGAGCCTCATATTGAATTCATTTTCCCTTGTGCCGGCATGAACAAGGTGCGTATGAGGATCAACAAGACCCGGTGTGACGAGCTTGCCGGTCGCGTCAATAATATCTGCCTCATGCATGCGGTCTTTATAGCGCTCAGCCAGTTCTTCATCCCGTCCGACAGACTGGATGATGCCATCTTCCAACCAGACACTGCCGTTTTCAATGATTTGAAGCTTCTCCATTCCCTCTTTCGTAAGCGGGGCAACGGACGCTCCTTTAAGTGTCACCAATTGGCTTGCATTTCTGATCATTAATGGTTTTTTACCCATAATTTCTCCTTTCTCGTAAGCAAATGAACCACTTACTTTCCATATCTCTGCTGTTATTCATGATGTGAAGGGAAAACCGGAGGGTCTTATCTCCGCTCCGGTTATTTTTTAATGACTATTTCAACATCGGGATATGAACACCTTTTTCTTTCGCAGTCTTAATGGCAATCTCATAGCCGGCATCAGCGTGACGGACAACACCCATTCCCGGGTCAGTCGTGAGGACGCGCTCTAAGCGCTTCTCAGCTTCTTTCGTTCCATCTGCAACGATAACCATACCTGCATGGAGCGAGTAACCCATTCCAACACCGCCGCCATGATGAACAGATACCCAGCTTGCTCCGCCGACACTATTGATCAATGCGTTTAAGATCGGCCAGTCTGCCACAGCATCACTGCCGTCTTTCATGCTTTCCGTTTCACGGTTTGGCGATGCAACAGAACCGGAGTCTAAGTGGTCACGTCCGATGACGATCGGAGCTTTTAATTCGCCGCTTGCTACCATGTCGTTAATGATTTTTCCGAAACGCGCGCGCTCGCCATAGCCTAACCAGCAAATACGGGCAGGAAGTCCCTGGAATTGAATGCGTTCTTGCGCCATCTTAATCCAGTTGCACAAATGCTTATTGTAGCTGAATTCGCGCAAGATCACTTCGTCTGTTTTGTAAATATCTTCAGGGTCACCGGATAATGCTACCCAGCGGAATGGCCCTTTGCCTTCACAGAATTGTGGACGAATATAAGCTGGTACGAATCCAGGGAAGTTAAAGGCATTTTCTACCCCTTCATTTTTCGCTACCTGGCGGATGTTGTTGCCGTAGTCGAATGTAATTGCACCTTGTTCTTGCATTTTGAGCATTGCCCGGACGTGTTCAGCCATGCTTGCTTTTGATTTTGCTTCATACGTTTTTGGATCGCGAGCGCGAAGTTCTGCCGCTTCTTCCAGGCTCATCCCTATTGGAATGTAACCGTTGATCGGGTCGTGGGCAGATGTCTGGTCCGTTAATACATCAGGGATAAATCCTCGGTCAAGCATTTCGTTTAATACTTCTGCCGCATTGCCTAAAAGTCCGATTGAAATTCCTTTTTTATCTCGCTTTGCTTCCATCGCAAGCTTTAATGCTTCATCTAAGCTTTCTGTTTTAATATCTAAATATCTTGTGTCAAGTCGTTTTTGGATGCTTTCAGGATCAACTTCGATGTTAATGCTGACGCCTCCGTTTAAGGAAACAGCTAGAGGTTGAGCTCCGCCCATGCCGCCAAGGCCCGCCGTTACCGTAATCGTTCCTTCTAGCGTGCCGCCAAAGTGCTGGCGCGCGATTTCTGCAAACGTTTCATATGTTCCTTGCACGATCCCCTGGCTGCCGATATAAATCCAGCTTCCTGCTGTCATTTGCCCATACATCATCAAGCCTTTTTTATCAAGTTCATGGAAGTGATCCCAGTTCGCCCATGCCGGTACAAGGTTGGAGTTTGCGATTAACACTCTCGGCGCATCTGTATGCGTTTTGAAAACAGCAACCGGTTTCCCTGACTGCACTAACATCGTTTCATCATTTTCGAGATTTTTTAATGTTTCAACGATGGAATCAAAACATTCCCAGTTACGCGCTGCTTTTCCGATTCCGCCGTAAACGACGAGCTTTTCAGGGTGTTCTGCTACTTCTTTATTTAAGTTGTTGAACAACATGCGAAGGGCCGCTTCCTGGATCCAGCCTTTCGTATGAAGTTCAGTGCCTGTATAGTTTTCAATGACCCTCTTTTGACTTGTTGTCATCTATCCTCACCTGCTTTTTGAAATTTTCTTTACATTCTTATTGTAAATAGTGAGGAAAGCAAAAAACAGATAGCAGGCTTTCGAATTTTTCTAAATTCTTTTGATTCAATTTCCGTTTTGAAAACGATTCCATCATAATTCTATAATTATTTTAGTTTTCTATACTTTTTTTCGATTTCGAAAAGATCGAGGAGTAAGTCCTGTATTTTCCTTAAAAATCTTGCTAAAATAGTTTCCGTTTGCAAATCCCGTTTTTTCCGCTACCTGTTGTATGGATAGCTTCGTGTCGAGCAAGAGACGTTTTGCCTCTTTGATGCGAATGCCCGTTAATATCTGGCGGAAGGAACTCCCTTGCGTTTTTGTCACAAGCGAACTAAAGTAAGCAGGACTCCGATCCACATAATGGGCGACTTCCTCTAACTTTAAATTCGGATCATGAAAATTTTCTTCCAAATAACGGAGCGCCTGTTCAATGACATCCGTTTTGGAGTTTTCCATTTGATTCTGCGCCTGATCGAGGACTTCGTATAGAAAAAGCAAAAACTCCTGGACAATGCGGTATAATATCGGGTTATATAAAATCGTTTCAAACACTTGATGATACTTTTTCTCTAATTCTCCCTCGTCTAAATAAAACGATTTCATATAGCGGCGGACTTGCGCCAATATGCTCGTCAGGCGGGTGCGCAAAAGGCCCGGTTCGGGGTACGGCTCTTCTTTGTTTAAAAATTCTTTGTACATCCATTTTTTCAATTGTTCTTTGTCGGCATATTCAAGCATCTCAATCCATTCTCGTTGTTCAGACGGCGTTAAAAACGGATCAATCATCACCCAGTCGATTTTCTGTTCAATAACCGACAATTGCCGGTATCCTTTGAAGAAGCGAATTTCAAGCGCCTGTTTGGCATGTAAATATTTTTCATGAAGCGAAAGCGTCCTGCCGCGGCTGTCATAAATGACAAGCGAAAGCGCTTCGGAAAACTTTTCTTCCCATTCGCGAAGAAGACGATGCCCCGTCCCGGTAAGCGAGTGCTGTTGTTCTTGTTCAAAAATACAGACGATCACATCACTGAGCGGCAAGATAACAGGTTCTTTATAAAATGGAAAATCACCTAAGAAAGAAAGAAGCATGGGCTGCCTTGAAGGATCTTCAAGTTGAAGCAGCATCAATTGATAATCCCCGACCGATGAAGCTTGTTGAACAAATAAAGATCGGTACGAAATGGAACTTTTGTTAGACTCGGCGGAAGAATCATTTGCTTCTGCCAGATGAAGCCGCTCTTTTGTGCACTCCAATAAAATCCGCCGAATATGGTCCGGGGAATGAGGCTTCACCCACAGGTCGTAGGCGTGAAGCTCAATTCCCTCGAGCGCCCGCTCAAACGTCGCTTCCGCGGTCATCACGATCACTGTTTCGCCATAACGCTTCGTTAATTGTTTAAAAGACTCCCACGAATCTTTCGGAATCATATCCAATTCTATGCAGACGACATCGGGAATCTCTGCTTCGATGAGTTGAAACACTTCTTGAATGGTCCCGGCAAGCCATACATGATCAAACGGGATGGCGTATGATTTGACAAGCCAGCTAATGCCTGTTCTTTCATTATGATCCCTGTCGGCGATTAATAACTTCATGAGATATACTCCTTAACTTATGATGTGCTTCAATTTTACATCACAAATTGCGTTAAAGGAAAAACACCGCTTCCAGCGTTGTGGAAGCGGTGTTCCTTAATGGTTTTCAGTATTTTTCACGGAATGTTTTCTTAGCAATTCATTAATTCTTTCGGCGTCGCCGATGCTCTCGTTCCTCCAGGCGCTTTTTACACCCCAGAAGTAGAAGATCAGTGAGGAGATGGCAATGATGACCATATCCCATCCGTACTTAATGATATCAAGTCCGCCAAATTTCTCGCTGCCTAAATAAGAAACTAGTGTCATAAACGCGAGATAGACGACCATCCAAATACCGGCTTTAAAATTGCGCAGAAAACCTTTCCACTGATTTTTCGCCTGGTAATAGAAGTAAATCGGAAACCCAATCAACATGATAATCATTACTTCACCCGTCAGTGGCCAGCGTGCCCAATATAATATCATCGATGAAAAGATAAAGGCTAATGGCGCAATAATGTTCATCGTTTTTAAATGGAGCGGCCGGTAAAGATCACTGGCAATCCTTCTGAGTGACATGGCCGAAATAGGGCCTGTCACATAAGAAATAACGGTAGCAACTGAAATAATTTCCGCTAACGAACCCCAGCCACGAAACATGAATAAGAAGATAAAACTGACAACTAAGTTGAAAAACATGGCCGGACGCGGAACGCCATAAATGGGATGGATTTTCCCAAACACCTTCGGAAAATAGCCATTTCCTTCCATTCCATAAATCATTCGCGCCGTTGTTGCCGTATACGTCGTTCCTGTACCCGAAGGCGAAACAAAGGCATCAATATATAGCACAAGAACGAGCCAGTTCAATCCTAAGGCGATCGCCAGGTCCGCAAACGGCGAGGAGAAGTTAAGATGCGACCATCCTTTCGCCACATCTTTCAAACTGACGGAGCCAATGAAGGCGATTTGCAATAGTACGTAAATCACACCTGCAATTAAAATGGAGCCGATGACGGCAAACGGAACCGATTTGCTCGGGCGTTTCGCTTCACCTGCCATATTGATCGGGCTCTGAAATCCGTTAAATGCGAACACACAGCCGCTTGTCGCCACTGCCGTCAGTACAGCAGCCCAACCGTAAGGCGCAAATCCTTCGCCACCTGAGGTAAAATTGCTTGAATGAAAACCGGCAAAGAGGAGCCCGCCTACCGTTAATGCCGGAATAATAATTTTAAATACGGAAATGATGGAGTTCGCACTTGAAAACAATTTAACGGTCCAGAAGTTTAATAAAAAGTAAATGATAATCAAAACCGCTGCAAGGAACAGACCAGGCATCGTCAATTCTTCTTTATGGACGAGCCCGTGGGTCCATTTCGCCCAATCCCACGGCCATGAGCTCATATATTGAATCGATGCAACCGCTTCAACCGGGATAACCGATACAATCGCGATCCAGTTTGCCCATGCCGCAATGAAACCGACAAAGGAGCCATGGGAATATTGAGCGTATCGCACCATCCCTCCGGCTTCCGGAAACATCGTTCCAAGCTCCGCGTAAGTTAAAGCAATAAACATAATAATGACCATGCCAATAACCCATGAAAAAATAGCGGCCGGCCCTGCCGTTTTCGCCGCTTTCCAGGCACCGAACAACCAGCCTGAGCCGATGATGGATCCAAGACCGGTCATCGTAAGGGCAAACATACCGATATTTCGTTTCATACTGCCCATTCTATTCCACTCCCTGCTTAACCGATTAGGAAATACCTTGCTCCGAATTAAATGAATTTGAATTAGAATTCAGACGTCAGATCTCCTTATTTACATATACCCTTTTTTTATGATTCGTTATCATCCAGCCTATTTTTTAAAAAATACTTAAATCCCATTCATGAGAAATGTGCCTGAGCAACATCCCTCCAGCCACGCTGTTTCCGAATTTATCGATAGCGGGGCCATATATGCCGATTCCACATCCGTCCTTAAACGGCGTATCTTCCTTTCGAACGCGTGGTGGAACGGTTCCCATAATGCCGCCGGACACGCCGCTTTTTGCCGGAATGCCGGTAAAAGCCGCAAACTTCCCTGATTCGTTGTACATTCCGCACGTTGTCATTAAAGCTTTTGTCAATCTCGCAATTTCTTTTGGAAAAACCCGCATTCTGCGAACAGGATCGTAGCCGTCCTGTGAAAGAATTAATCCCATATACGCGATATCCTCTGTATGGATTTCAATCGAGCATTGTTTTAAATAGACTTCTAGCGCTTCTTCCACTTCCGTCTCTAAATATCCCATTTCCTTTAAATAATGGGCAATCGCCCGGTTGCGGTGGGCTGTTTTCCACTCAGAGCAAAATACTTCTTCATTAATGGGGGGCCGCTTATTCCATATCTTTTCGAACAGCTCATATAAAACGTTTAATTTATCCTCTGGCGTCTTTCCCGGAAGCATAGAAGCGACTGTAATCGCCCCCGCGTTAATCAACGGATTAAACGGTTTGCCGGGCTTGTTGATTTCCAAACGAATCATTGAATTAAATGGATCTCCGGTCGGCTCTACATCGACTTTTTCCAATATTTCCGGCAATCCGCGGCTTAAACAAACGGCAATAAAACTAAACACTTTTGAAATGCTTTGAAGTGTAAAAGGAACGTCCCAATCACCTGATTTCTCGATGGTTCCATCAGCACCTATGATGCAAATTCCTAATTGAAACGGATCTAGTTTTCCTAATACGGGTATGTAATCAGCGCATTGACCATTTGTCGTATAAGGTCGATAATGGTCGATCCATTCATCTAAATATACTTTCGTTTGATTTGCCATTATTGAATCCGTCCTTTTAGAATTCTAACTGTTTCCAAATATTTTGTGCATATTCCGCCAGGATATGCGGAAGTTAATTCCTCGTTCTTCATGAAAGTTTCGGGAAAATAAACAAATAAAAAACTGCCTGAAAATTCCTCAGGCAGCCTTGAGATGCAGGAAAGCTATTAAACGAGTATATCCGGGCGGATGCGGTAAATCTTTCCGTCCGTGGAAGCTCACCGCATTCTTCTTCGACGCCCCTTCGTTCTTCCATTTTCGTTGTCACTAATAAATTTCATTCTCCATGACAAGCATATCCGCTACTCCGAGTAGATCGGATAAGACGATATAATTGTTCCGTCCTTGTGTCAGCCATGAAAATTGTTGCATTTCCGAATAAGAACCCCATCATAGTCGTTATAGTCGTTCTTTCGCAAAAAGTTTTTTTGCAATTTTTCAATCCGGCATCATTTCCCGTTACCCCTTAAAACCAGACGGGTGTTGGTGATGCCACTTCCACGCATGCTCTACCATCTGTTCCAATAAAGGATAGTCCGGAACCCAGCCAAGCTCATCTCTCGCTTTTTCCGAGGAAGCGATTAACACCGCAGGATCGCCCGCCCGCCGCGGTGAAGTTTCGGCAGGAATCGGGTGTCCCGTTATGTTCCGGCATGTTTCGATCACTTCTTTTACGGAGAAACCGGTTCCGTTCCCGAGATTATAGACGTTGCTCTCGTGCCCTTCTCTTAATCTCTTTAATGCGAGGTAATGGGCCTGTGCCAAATCCATGACATGGATATAATCGCGGATACATGTACCATCGCTTGTTGGATAATCATCGCCAAAAATCGCCACTTTCTCTCTTTGGCCGAGCGCCACCTGCAAGACAATCGGGATTAAATGGGTTTCGGGTGTATGATCTTCTCCAATTCTTCCATACGGGTCAGCGCCGGCAGCATTAAAGTAGCGCAAACAAATCGATTTCAATCCGTAAGCCCCTTCGCACCATTTCAACATTCGCTCAATGGCAAGCTTCGTTTCTCCATAGGGGTTTGTCGGAATCGTCGGGTCGTTTTCATTGATGGGTAGATTCACCGGATCTCCGTATGTAGCCGCCGTCGATGAGAAAACGAGATACTGCACTTGATGTTCAGCCATTTTTTTCACAAGATGAAATGTTCCAAGCATATTATTTTCATAGTAATCCAGCGGTTTTTCCACACTTTCCCCAACTAATGAATTCGCGGCAAAATGGATGACTGCATCGATTGGATGGTTAAAGAAAATCGTATCTAAAAGCTTGCTGTCGGAAAGATTCCCCTCATAAAATTTGTCCGCAAACAGCGCCTTTTTATGCCCCTTTTGCAAATTGTCTAATACGATGACTTCTTCATTTTTCTCCTTTAAGTAAAGAACGGTATGGCTTCCGATATATCCCGCTCCACCTGTCACTAAAATCGGCATCGCTCTTACTCCCCTTTCCATTCCCGGACCCCATCTCCAATATCACTACTATAAAAAGAAGGGGTTAAACCGATCATCTGTTCATATCGTTCTGTAACAAATTTCTTGAATTTCTCGATTTCTTCTTCTTTCACAATACTGACCGTACAACCTCCAAATCCGGCACCTGTCATGCGTGAGCCGATACATCCGTCGATGCTGTTTTGAATTTCAAACAATGCGTCAAGCTCTTTCCCCGTCACTTCGTAATCATCCCTAAGTGAAACATGGGACGCGATCATCTCTCGTCCGACAGCAAGCAAGTCGCCTCGTTCAAGCGCTTTCACTGTTTGAAGAACCCGGTTGTTTTCACTGACGACATGTCGGATCCGTCTGCATACTACAGAATCAAAAATGGCGGATTCGACTTTTTCAAATTCGGCTAACGTAAGATCTCCAAGAACCTCTTTATCGGGGAAAAACGATTGAATGGCTTTTAGCCCCTCTTCGCATTCCTTGCAGCGCTCATTATATTTGGAATCGGCAAGGTCCCGCCTTTTGTTCGTATTCGTAATGACAAGTTTATACCCCGGCAACTGAAGCAGAACCTGATCAATTTCAGTCGTTTTACAGTTCATAAAAACCGCATGATCCTTTTTTCCAAATCCGACTGCCACTTGATCCATTAACCCGGAATTCACCCCGATAAAATGATTTTCCATTCGTTTGCATAAATAGGCCAGTTCCTTCATGGACAAATCGATGTCGTTCATTGAAGCCAATCCGAACGCGGTGACCATCCCAATCGAAGCAGACGAAGATAGGCCGGCACCATTTGGAAGATTTCCATAATAAAAAATATCTGCTCCCTTTATCGTTTGACTATAGCATAAAAGTTCACGAATAACGCCTTTCGGATAATTCCCCCAATCATCCTTCCTATCATAATGAAGGGATTGAAGCGAAAAATGAATATCTCCTTTAAAGTTGGCGCTCCTTAAATGAAACTCTTGATCGGCCCGTTCTCTCACCGCCATATATGTTCCGATCGTCAGTGCAGCAGGAAATACATAACCTCCGTTGTAATCGGTATGCTCACCAATTAAATTCACACGGCCCGGAGCGAAGAAAAGTCGAATGCCCTCAGCATTTCCCGGAAAATAGTGTTGAAATAAAGATGCGATTTTGTCGTTATTCATCTACTACTCTCCGTTTCTCTTGATACTTTTGAACCGAATCTCTTAAAAAATGGGCGTTATCCTCTACTTTTGTCGGATTGGCCGCCGCCCATCCCGCAGTTTCTGACGAAGCATTGTATTTCAATTTGTCTTTATTTCGTAACGGTGGATAAAATTCGATATGAAACCGATAATAATCGTTAACATTTTCACCATTGGAAGGCCGCACATGGGCCGCCATCATATACGGAAATAACCTGCTAAACATCATATCCATACCGCCGACAATATCTTGAATCATTGTTCCTAATGCTGTTTTTTCCTCTTCCGTAAAATCCGAAAACGCTAACTTATTTTCTTTGCTTACAATAAAAACACCATATGGATAATCCGTAAAAAATGGAATGAATGCAATAAAATGCTCGTTTTCAAGTATGACACGCTCTTTGAAACGCTGTTCTTCGGCAATCATGTCATCAAATAAATTCCGTCCGCTTTGCTCGTAATATTTTCGGCAATTGTCAAGTTCTGTCCGCACTTTTAAAGGAATAAACGGATAGGCGTAAATTTGCCCATGCGGGTGCGGCATCGTCACTCCGACTTCTTCGCCTCTATTTTCAAAAACCATGACATATTGGTGATCCGGATACTTGTCGAGTTCGATAAATGTTTCGGTCCATAGATCAACGAGCTTTCTCATATGGGATTTGCTTAAATCGGGAATGGTCGCCTGATGGTCAGGAGAATAAAGGACAACTTCACACTTTCCTATCGCTGCTCTCGTTTTATACAGTCCCCCGCCAACATGATCGGGCTCTGGAGGTGAGGCAGATAGGACCGGAAAATCGTTATGGTATAAATATACATCGTACGTATCCGGAACTTTACCTGAACCGGGGCAAAACGGACAGTCATTTTTCGGCATATGCGGCCTGTTTTGCCGATTTGCCGAGACCATCGTCCAATCATCCAACAGCGGGTTGTATCGCAATTCCGCCACTTTGCTCACTCCTTATCCTAACTTTGTTAATTAATTTAATTTATAGACTGAGTGTAAAACAGTCCCTCAATTCTGTAAATGGATTTTTCAGAAAATAAACAAAACTGGCAATGGAAAAGAACTAATGCCCCTTCTAGAAAAATAGCATTCGTTATTTTAAGAACACCTCGTTAGATCTGTGAACTGAGGAAAAACGATCACGAATCGTTACATAATGTAAAATTTTTTCGTTCTCGGACAATAAATGCTCTTATTTAGACAATAAGTCATCCGGTTTAGACAATAACATCTTACTTTTGGACAATTAGTGAAAAAACTACTCATTTTATTGTCCGACACAGGCCATTTATTTTCCGATGGAAATGATTTATTGTCGGAAATCAACTGTTTATTGTCCAAATGCCATGAAAATAGCTCCACACTACCACACTAGAGAAGTTTGCTTCTATTTTTTTATTTTTTACAGGCAAAAATGGATCCTTGAAAATAAGAACTTTCTTTGCTGAAAGGGCACTAGTCAATATGCCGTCTTTAACAGTAGAATAGTAACAGCCACTATTTAATGCTAGAATACTAGTAACAATTACTGGCACATAATTTTAAACTTGGAGTCTATTTGGAAAAATGGAGGAAATACATGTTGCGTGGCAGCTTTCAACTCATGAAATCGTTAAATCGTTCCATGATTTTAAATAAAATCCGGCTGGAAGGCCCTATCTCAAGGGCCCAAATTGCAAAAGATACAAAACTGACGCCGCCAACGGTCTCTAGCATCGTGAAAGAGTTGATTGAAGCGGGGTTGGTTCTGGAAAGCGCCCAGGGGGAATCCAATGGAGGCCGAAAACCGACGATGCTCGTCATTCACGCAAAAAATTTCAATATTATCGGTCTCGATGTCGGTCCAAAGCATATTCGAACGGTTTTAACCGATTTAAATGGACAAGTATTGGCGGCCAATAAAAATGCGATTAGCCTGCCAATCACAGAAGAAAAGCTTCTCTCGCTCATGAAGAAAGAAATCGAGTATATGCTTGACTCGCATGTTCCCAATTTGGATAAAATGATCGGAATCGGTGTCGGGATGCATGGTGTTGTAGATGTTCATAAAGGAATCTCCCTTTTTGCCACCAACTTGCAGCTTCGCGAAATTCCGATTAAAGAAGAGCTTGAACGCCATTTTAACATGATCGTTAAAGTGGAAAATGATGCGAGAACGATGGCCTTAGGAGAAGCATGGTTCGGCAATGGAAATGGGATTAATACTCTCGTTGCGGTTAATGTTGGCAATGGGATTGGCGCAGGCATGGTCGTCGATGGGAAACTGTACCATGGCGTTCATTCGATCGCCGGGGAAATCGGGCATATGACAATTGCTATTGGCGGCAAGCGCTGCAGCTGCGGCAATGACGGCTGCTTGCAAACGTTAGCGGCAGGCCCGGCGATCGCTGAACTAATGGAGGAAGAGCTGAAAGCCGGGAAAGAAAGCTTGTTGTCTGGTTTTGAGCAGACGAACAGAGAGATCGATGCTGAACTTGTCCATCAAGCTGCACTTCAAGGGGATGAGCTGTCCATCCGCGTGTTAGAAAAAGCCGGAACCTATTTAGGTATCGGTTTGACGAATTTAATCCATACAGCCAATCCTGAACGGATCATCATTGGCGGTGGCGTCTCAAAAGCAGGCGACTTTATCCTGAAAAGTGTAAAAGAAACCATTCAAAAACGAGCCTTAACCGATAGCGCAAAACAAACAGAAATCATGCTATCCAAGCTCGGGGATAACGCTACAGCCATTGGCGCTGCCTCCCTTCTTCTTGTTGAGCTGTTCTCTCCCGAAACATTAGACTAAAACCATCTCCGTTCCGAGTATTGGGACGGGGATGGTTTCAATTTTATTTTTTTCTAAATGGGATCATTTGCCCGCGGATTTCGCCTTCAGGATTTTGTTCGGTATGGGCGTTGACGTAAGTGTTCCCGCTCTCCATCAACCGGACAAGCGACTTAATAGATCGCCCTTTGAGCGGGCCGACGATATCGTCTTTCATGATGGTTCCTGTAATGATGCCGTTTTTTACGGAAATGCCGTGCTTGCTTTTGCCGAAAAGATAAACGATAACGGGGCCGTTTTGCCCTACTTTTCCGACGTGAATGTGGGCTTCCGTCAATTTGCTTATGTTTCTAACGATTAAGCGAAACTGGATCTTTGTTCCGCATTCACTTGCAACAAATTCAGCCGTCCCAAATGCATCCGTGTTTTTAGGCGGAACTTCATTTGCATCGGATAGTCTGGCGAAAAATCGATTATCCATTTAATCCTCTCCTATAATCGTTATGATAAAACAGTATATTCAACGAAAATAAAAGAAGCGCTTTTACCTATAATTATTTTTCCGCAAAAAAAATAGCCCGTTTATGAAACGGACATAAAAGCAAGTCTTCTTATGTTGTAAAGCGGAGGCCGATGACGCCGATAAGGACGAGGGCTAAAAACGCATATTGTTTTCGCGAAAATTTTTCTTTGAAGAAAATGGCATCAACAAGTGTGATTCCAGTGGCCCCAACACCCGTCCAAACGGCATAGGCAACGCCTGTCGGAATAACTTGCATTGATTTTGATAATAAATAAAATGAAAGTGCAAATCCCAACACCATTACAATAATGGGGAGCTTGCGGCGGAACCCGTCTACGTACTTCATCATGACCGTGCTAATAATTTCTTCACATCCAGCTAAAATTAACATTGCCCAGACCATCATGCATCACCTTCCTTTGTTTTTTCTTTCGTTGTCATCTTTAGCCCCAAGATGCCAAATAGTAAGCAGCCTAAAAAAATCGATTGCCCTATTGAAAATTCTTCTCCTAATATAGTGCCTACGATATAAGTCCCGACCGTTCCAATTCCAACAAATACAGAATAAGCAGCGGCAACAGGGATCGTCCTATAGGCTCGGATCAGCATAATAAAACTAATCGTGATCAAACAGGCAATACCGATCCAATCGAGCAGCGAATCTGCATGTTTCAAGCCGGAAGCCCAGATCACTTCGAGTACACCCGCTACAAAAATAAGTAGCCAATTCATTTTTACCACCTCAGTAAAATTCTAAAATGAATGATATTCAGTCATTTTAGTTCTTTAAGAAATGATAATCATTCCTATTGAACAATTACCATTTACGGAAATTACTTTAAGCCTTTTTGAATAAATGAAAATAAATGTTCTTTCACTTCTTCTGCTTCTTCTTGCACGTTCGATAAATACAATTGTTCAGCTGTATGTTCAATCAATAAAACAATTGTCCTGACCGTTCTTTTCACATTGATCGTTTCAGGAATTTCACCCTGATTGATCGCCGTATGGAGCTGATCTTCAAACCATTTATAATAAGGTTCATAAATTTTTTCCCAAATTTCAAATGTATTTTCGATCGCCAAGCCGGAATAACAAAGCACAAGTACATCTTTATATGACTTTGTAACTGAAAACGAGACTTCAATGACCGTATGCAAAATGTCCCAAATAGTGTTTTGAGAAGCTGTTTTTTCTTTTATTTCAATAAGCAATGTGTCAAATAGGTCACTGGCAATTGCCGGAATTAACGCATTTTTTGATGAAAAGTATAAATAAAACGTCCCCTGGGCGACTCCTGCTTCTTTTACAATGTCTGAAATGGTTGTTTTATCAAGCCCTTTCTCCGAAATAACGGTTCTGGCCGCTTGAAGTATTTTTTGATATTTATCATTTTGCGCTTTTTTTATCGTAAACACCTCCATCACCCGTTCGGTGAATGACAGTCATTCATTATTATATGCCATGTGCTTCCATTTTGTCAAGCAGCTAATAAATAAAAGATGTTGCTTTAACTTTTGCATTAAAACAACATCTTTACTCATGGCGCTACTCTTTCACTTTTTTCGCAAGCCCGGTAATGTATGCAAAGAAACGGTCTGCATCAACGTCATATACGACATGAACAGGGCGGCCTTCTTCCGCTTCCACCGTCCGTCCCTGACTTGGCCCATCAGGGTAAACGATGCTTTTCACCATTTTCTTCTGAACTAATGAAGGATCGCCCACTGATGCGGTAGTCAGCACGTCCCATAAATAATACGTTGAGTTGGTTGCAAAATGAACTAGTGGCGGGCACATCGCATAACATTGGCCGAGGAAGTCCACCCCGAGATGTCTCCTCTCTTTTGCCCAGCGATTGCGTACATCCTGGGTCAATGGCACTTTATTCGTACTTTCGAGGGCAACCATATCGATGTCGATCCCGCTCTTCCATACACGGCTGACGGCTTCCGGATCCCAGAACGCATTCCATTCTGCTGTCCCATCATGTTCAGGCTCTTCAACATTTCCGACATCAAGAAATGTTCCGCCCATCCAGAAAAGCTTTTCAATCTTTTCCTCAATATCAGGCGCCTCATCCAGAGCCCGTGCCAAATCGGTTAACGGACCTGTGAATAATAAAGTCGTTTTCTCATCCTGTTTGCGAATTTGATCGATCATATGTTGATGGGCGGGCTTTGCCGCAACGGGTGTTACTACCTTTCCCGATTCGTTTAAAATCGGCAGCGCATCCACGAAGAAAGCATGCATCCGCCATTCTTTCGGAAATGGATTTTTCCCGCGCGAATTGGACTTTGCCACCTCAATCGTCCTGCCGCCTCCAAAACGATCGATGATCTTTTGGCTGGCAATCGTAGCCGGTTCAATATAACAGTCGCCATCAATGACCGATACGCCTGTTAGCTCAATTGAATCCATTTGCAGCAATAGAAAAAGCGAAACAAGATCGTCAACGCCGCCGTCATGATTAAAATAAACTTTCTTCTTCTCCATCATCATTTTTCCTTCCGCTTCTTTTTTTGTCAGACCTTAACCAATTGAACTATAACTTATTCTTTGCGCAAAAGTAAAGAAACGACATTTTTCCAGAAAATATTTATCTATATATTGTTTCTAAATATAGACAACACACTATATGTAGTGTAAAATAAAAATAATAGAATGCTAGAAGCGATAATCAGATCGTTCTGATAGGAGGAATTGAAATGATTCATCAAAATCTAGTAACCCTTGAACAAGAAATTGATAAAATTCGTGTTGCAATGTACGAAATGAGTAAAAAGGTAAAGTGTTTGACCGATCCGATTCTCGTTGAGCTTAGCCAGCAATTGGATCAAAAATTGAATGAATTGTCACGGTGTGCTTAAAAGTTGCCTTCCTATTAATTGTTGCTATGGGAGGCAACTTTTAATTTATTGTTTGTAATTTTTTAAATTGTTTTGTAATTTTTTTTATATTTGTTTAGAGCCCCCATAAATGTTTAGTATAATAACGAAAAATATTTGAAAGTGAAATCGCCAACTCTTGCCAACCAGGGATAATTATAGTAAGATTTCGCTTTTTTAAACGCTTTGCCACAGATAAAAAACTTTTTAAAAATAGTTTTTAATTTAGCAAATGAGAGGAGAATGATGATGAAAGCGACTGGTGTTGTACGAAAAGTGGATGAACTGGGACGAATTGTGTTGCCTATCGAGTTAAGAAGAATTATGGATATTAATATTAAAGACCCGATTGAAATTTTCGTAGATGATGACCAAATTATTCTTCAAAAGTTTTCGTCCAATATGGCCTGTCAAATTACAGGAGAAGTTTCCAATGACAACTTCGCGGTTGCCGGCGGGAAAATCGTACTGAGCCGGGAAGGCGCAAAAATTCTTTTAGAAGAACTTGAAGCAAAAATGGCTGCAAATAAATAAGCAAAAACCGAAGCAGGGAATACTCCCGCTTCGGTTTTTTAGTAAAAATGAGATCAATTGGGGGATCGCTAATTTAGCCTAATCTTCCTTCCTTTTCTCTTCTCTAATGAGACATTTTCTTATTCAATAGACAGCTGATGGCTCAGGTTTACAGAATAGACCCGTTCTCCGTTTTCTTTAAGAAATGTTTCTGCAAGTCCATTTCCGAGTGGCGAGCAAAAGTGTAAATTGCCTCCGTCTAACGTCAAACTGATGCATTTCGCACTGAGCTTCTCATCCACATACTCCTTTGCCTGTTGCAACCCAAACAACTGGCCCCACTTATTTGCCGCCTTTTTCGCATCATGAACGATGATTTTAACATGCTCAACTGTAATTTCGCCAAGTGGATGATCAGCAATGTTCTTTCTTCTTTTTAACTCTTCCAGCCGATCATCATCCCTTTGCTCCCAATCGATGAAAAAAGGATACGGAAGATTCTCAAAACCGCCTTGAATGAAAAGCAGCTTCCATTCAAGAAGCGTTCCGTCAGGCAGTTTCCTTGCGCCCGGCACGATTGTTGTCTTTAATCCCTTTTCAATCAAACGTTTGTTTAATTCTTTAATCGCATTCGTGCGAATCGCGATTTGCCCTGGCCCCTCCCTTTTTGGCAAATCATGAAGAAGCTGGCGGATAAGAAGGTTGTCCGTTTCTTGTTCTGCCATTTCGCGATTTTCAAGCCCTAAAAACTCGACATACGTTAATCCGAAATAACAAAGCCCGTTGTACGTCCCCCATGTTTCATGGCGGCCGCCCATTGCCGCATGGAGCCCTCTCTCCCGCATTTCTTCTATTTTCTTTTCTGCATCATTTGTAAAATAAACGATATGATCCAGTGCCAGTTTCATCGATCTCCCCCTCATTTTAAAGTCGTTCTGTTACACAGCCTCTTCGCTTTTAGTCGCTTTTTTCACGGTGAATGGACGAGTTAAGAAACTGACAAGAAAAAGCAGTACAACATTCACAATCAAAGCGACAATCCCGATGTTTAAGTCTTTCACAGCCTGCGGAAGGGTTGGGAACATCGTACCAAGCGTGTTCTCTGATATGGTCGTGTAAGCGACGACCACTACTCCTGCAATCATTCCGGCAAATGCGCCTTGCTTCGTTACAAATGGCTTTTTCGCAAGGCTAAAGAGAAGCGCCGGAAAGAGCTGCGTAACAAGGCTATACCCCATAAGAAGGAGCGTCACAATCGTATTTCCACCTTTAAAAGAGAAATAAACAGCAACCAGAGCAACGAGCGGCACGAAATACTTCGCCAAAACGGCAACTTGTTTTTCAGAAGCTGATGGAACTACTGCTTTGTACACATTTTTCGCAAGCAATGTGGAAGCCGCCATCAAAATCATCGATCCCGGCACGAGAGCCGTCAAAAGACCAGCCGCCCCAATGAGCCCGATCACCCACGGATCAAACGTGGCGACCGATAGTTTAAATAAAGAAAGGTCCGCATCTGCACCCTCAAGCCCCGGAACTTTTAAGATGGCCGCAAATCCGACAAACATAACGAGCAGGAGGACGATCGAATAAAGCGGCATGACCATCGCATTTTTCCGGAATACTCTTGCGCTTTTGGCAGAGTAAGCAGAGGCAAACGTATGCGGCCACATATAAAAGCCAAATACCGTTAACAAAACCGTTGAAATAAACCAGGAAATGCTCATTCCTTTTTCAGGCAGAGTGAGAAAACCGGGTTTTGCCGCATCAATTGCCTCAAACATCGGCTGGAACCCGCCATAATAATGGATCGGCAAATAGATGCCTAAAAACATGACGACGGCAAGAATCATAATATCTTTCAAAACGGAAGTCCATGCCGAGCCATGGATTCCGGAAACCATCACATAGATCGTAATGGTGAGAACGCCAACCCAGACCGCCGCCACGGGTGAGATTTTGCCATAGGAAGCCTGGGATACGATGATGCCCAGGCCTTTTAATTGAAGAACAAGGTATGGAATCAAGGCAACAGCACCGACGAGCGAAACAAAAATACCTAAATTCGGACTGTCATACTTTTTTACGAAAAAATCCGGCTGTGACATTAATTGATGCTTTTTGGCATAGTGCCAAACAGGTGGAAGGAGCCAGTACGATAGGATGTAGCCGAGCGTGCTATAGGCAAGAATGTATAATGCCGGACCGCCTTTTCCATACGCCCAACCGCTTCCGCCTAAAAACGTGAACGTCGTATACAGCTCCCCTGCCATTAGCAAAAAGACGAACAGCGCGCCAAAGCCCCTGCCTCCGACCGTCCATTGTTCAAGGTTCATGTCTTTCCCTTTTTTCGCTTGAATGCCAAGATATAAGGAAACGATTAAAAAGACGGCTAATATGGCTAAAGAAACATTCATTCAGCCCCCTCCTTGTTTACAGGATCAATTTTAAAAACAATAGCCATGATCATCGACGTTAAGATGAGCCAGAGTAAAATCCAAAAGAACATAAACGGCAACCCGAGTACATACGGCGTTACCCGGTTCGCAAAAAAGATGCCGCCAAGGACGCCAATAAACGGGATGATCGATAATACATGCGTCAGTTTCATCTGTTTCCTTCCCCTTTCCATCATTTCATTCGCTTGCCCATTGTCTATTTCCAGCCATTATAATCCAGACTGAATTATTTGAAAAGAAAGAATACACCCCCTTTTTAGGATTCACTGCAAAATGGTGCTTATCGCCTAATTTTTTAATCGCACATCACCCACGTTAGTGGACAAAAGTACTATTGACAAAACACATTTAAATCAAGATAATGAGAATGATTATCATTATTGTTTAGGAGGGCACTTATGTTTCTTTCATTTTTAAGAACGAATCTCTATTGTTCCTATTTTTTAACCGTGGTGCGTTTGTATCTCGGATTTCAATGGCTTGAGGCCGGATGGGGGAAAATATCAGGAGGATCGTTCGACGCAGCCGGTTTTCTAAAAGGGGCATTGCAGAACACCTCCGGTGATCACCCCGCTGTTCAGCCATGGTGGGCCGAGTTTGTGGAGCATGTCGCGCTTCCGAATGTCGCCGTTTTTAACATGCTCGTGCCATGGGGCGAATTTCTCGTCGGGCTCGGGCTGATTTTGGGGACATTCACAACGTTTGCGGCACTAATGGGGGCGGTCATGAATTTAGCTTACCTCTTATCTGGGGCAATAAGCACAAATCCACAAATGATGGTCCTTGAATTTTTGATTCTAGTTGCTGGATTTAATGCTGCTAGAGTGGGCATCGACTATTGGCTCATTCCTTTCGTTCGTACAAAATTAACGGCCGGCAAAAAGAAAAGTCTGTTGCCTAAAAGCGCTTAACCCGATGAACTTGCATGGATTTCGTCCGCTCAGTAAACAATATAGCTACGTTTGTACATAAGGAGGGAATTCATCTTGAAAGAAGACAAAAAGCGCCGAGAAGAAACAACAGGTGAATTTAACGATGACGAGCTGTACGCGGAAGTCGAATTGTCCGACCAAGCAGTTATCCAGGGAATCGCCGAACACCTCGCCCATCAGGAAGACGAGAAAGGAAAATAAAGTCAGGCAGTTAGCTTAAGCGCTAACTGCCGTTGCAAAAAAAGCTAGTTGCAATATCTAGTTCCCCTTCTAAAAAAAGTTTGGATTTAAGTAATAAGATATTCTAATTTTAGAACACCTCGTTAGATCTGTGAAATGAGGAAAAACGCTCACGAATTTTTACATCAATTAAAATGATTTCGTTATCGGACAATAAATGCTCTTATTTGGACAATAAGTCATCCGGTTTAGACAATAAAATCTTACTTTTGGACAATAAGTGAAAAAAATACTAAACTTATTGTCCGACTGAGGTCATTTATTGTCCGATAGTATCTATTTATTATCGGAAATCCACTGTTTATTGTCCAAATGCCATGAAAATAGAACCACACTAGGAAGTTTGATCCTGTTTTTGCTTCCAGCCTCTTATCTTTTTTACAGGTGAAAATTTATTCTTGAAAAATAAGAACTTTCTTCGCTAAAAAGGGATTAGTTACAATATTTAATATTATTTGTTAATATACGCGGTCCTATTTTTTTGGTTTTTGAATTCGAAACCCGAATTTGAACTTGTACATTTTCCATTTTTGCTGTAATCAAATCAAATCTTCCAGCCCAAGTTGGACTATTCTCTTCTGGTGTAGGGTAAAGTTTAAACCGCCAACTTATTTCATTCGGTTTAAATACAAATCCTTCATAACTATCATAATTTCCATAGGATGATGGTTCCGGAAGATGAACGGCAAGAATACTCACATTAGTCCGTGAAAAAGATGGTGGGTTTAATTGTACTTTGTAAACCAGTGCTGTTCCCATTGCATTTTTTAAATTCTTATCAACTGGCTTTAAAACCATACTACAAGGCATTGTAATCGCATTTGTTTGGGACGGATATATTGCAAAAACTGTGGTTAATAAACTAACCAAAACAAATTGTCTCATAAAGCACCTCTTACAGTTCTTTTGGTTAGTTTGCCCGACTTTATTTTCAACTAAACTGATCCCAAAAATGTCATACAAAACCACCTAATTTGACAATTAAAATCAAAGTATTTTGGACTCGCTATTTGAATAATGTTAGTTAGTCTCTCTTTCTATCAGTATTTGTTATCGAGTTAGTCTTTGTTCTATATACCCCAAGTCAAATTTACTCTTTTTTAAAAAAGAAGCCTTGTCCATTTTCTTGTTCCATAAATCCTGATAAAGTTGATGAGTTTTCTACTATATTTTGTTCTTCTGCTGTTATAACTGTTTTTTGGTCTTCCGTTTTTGGAGACAACATCCTTTCTCTATTTTCTTGTTCTTCTTTTGTTACAACTCTGAAAACATCTCCTGTCAACCTCAGTTGAAAATTCCCCAAAAATGCCGTTTTAAAATTCCCCATTATTAACACAAAAAGCTCTATCTTTCTATGGTATCACTTCCTTTCAATCGTGTTTGGGATTCCTTTTCCCCCTC
>NZ_JBBHZM010000031.1:0-43529 GCF_049843615.1 Fictibacillus sp. Mic-4
CATAGTCTGGTGGCGATGGCGAAGAGGTCACACCCGTTCCCATACCGAACACGGAAGTTAAGCTCTTCAGCGCCGATGGTAATTGGGGGCTTCCCCCTGTGAGAGTAGGACGCTGCCAGGCAAAAAAGGTGAGACGAATGTAGATTCGTTTCACCTTTTTTTTATTTTTTTGATTGGAAAATGATTCATCTTTAGACAAAATAATCTCCTGTTTTCTTTCAGCTTCAATTCATGTTATGCTCTTCATACAAATGAGTCAGACAGGCGGGAGGGACCAAAGGTGGAAAACGGTTTTATGATGGTCGCCATCATTTTGATCATTAACGTCGTTTACGTTTCTTTTTTTACTGTGCGAATGATTTTAACATTAAAAAACCAGCGCTATCTAGCCGCGCTTATCAGTGTTTTTGAAATCATCATTTATGTTGTAGGATTAGGTCTTGTGTTGGACAACTTGAATCATATACAAAATTTAATCGCCTATGCTTTAGGTTATGGATTAGGTGTTCTTACCGGAATGAAGATCGAGGAAAAGTTAGCTCTCGGCTATATTACGGTTAATGTGATTACAACTGAAATTGAAGCAGGCTTACCAAATGCCATTCGCAATAAAGGATATGGTGTAACCGATTGGATCGCTTATGGGCGCCAGGGAGAACGTTTAATGATGGAAATACTAACATCAAGAAAGTCAGAAGGCAAACTTTATGAAACAATAAAAGAATTGGATCCGAAAGCGTTTATTATATCACATGAACCAAAAAGTTTTTATGGCGGTTTCTGGGTGAAAAATATTCGGAGGTAGTTGAATGGATAAAAAGCCGAAAAAAAAGAAATTTGAAGTTCAAGATGGTGAAACTATTTCGGAATGTCTGGACCGAATGGCATCTGAAGGATACGCTCCCGTTCGCCGGATGGAAGAACCGATTTTTCAAGAAGTAAAAAGAAACGGAAAAACGGAAGTGGAACTTTACGGACAAAAAATCGTTTTTGAAGGAAAATTGAAGTAAAATCCGAACGTTAGGAAACTTAATAAATAATATTGTTCGATTTTTTGTTGACACTTTTTAAAATCTCTTGTTACAATAAAGGCAGACAGAAGAATAAAACCTCATATAATGGCGGGGTAAATGGCCTGCGAGTTTCTACCTGATGACCGATACTCATCAGACTATGAGGGAAAGCAGCTTACTGTTTTAGTATATGGGTATAGTATGTCCAGGGTAGGGCTTTCCTTCATAGCAAGGTTAAGCATATTACTTTGGACTTTTTTAGTGTTAAAAATAGGAGGTCAACATGCAAAATCTAGTTGGAGTAATCATGGGAAGTACTTCAGATTGGGAAACGATGAAACATGCATGCGACATTCTCGATGAACTGAATGTGCCGTATGAGAAAAAAGTAGTATCTGCCCATAGAACTCCTGATTATATGTTCCGTTATGCAGAAGAAGCGAAAGAAAGAGGAATCCGCGTGATTATTGCAGGTGCCGGTGGAGCCGCGCATCTTCCGGGAATGGTAGCCGCAAAAACCGTTCTTCCTGTGATCGGTGTTCCTGTTCAATCGAAAGCATTGAATGGACTTGATTCACTTCTTTCGATTGTGCAAATGCCAGGTGGGGTTCCCGTAGCAACAGTTGCGATCGGAAAAGCGGGAGCGACAAATGCCGGTCTGCTGGCCGCACAGATGCTGGCGACAACGGACGAAGCTTTAAGCGAACGGTTAGAAAAGCGCAGAAAGCAATTGGAACAAACCGTATTGGAAAGTAGTGATTCCCTTGAATAAAACGATATTACCAGGTGAGACAATCGGTATTCTTGGCGGTGGCCAGCTTGGCCGGATGATGGCAATCAGTGCGAGAGAAATGGGTTTTTCAGTCGTTGTTCTTGAGCCGGGTACGAATTCACCGTGCGGACAAGTAAGTGACGAGCAAATTTCAACAGCTTATAACGATATGGCCGGCATTCGAGAACTGGCGAATAAAAGCGACGTTATCACTTATGAGTTTGAGAATGTTGACGTAGATAGCGCAAAGTGGCTGGAGGAACATGCTAACATGCCCCAGGGAAGCGAGCTTCTACGAATTACCCAACATCGGAGACGGGAAAAGGAAGCGATCACCAATGCGGGCGTTCCGGTAGCCCCGTATCGATCGGTAACGAATGAAGAAGAATTTGAAAAAGCCATTCAAGATTTAGGAATGCCATCGGTTTTGAAGACATGCCGCGGCGGGTATGATGGAAAAGGACAGGTCGTGATCCGTTCGGAAAAAGACAAGGCCGATGCAACCGCTCTTTTTGAAGGTGGAAGAGAATGTGTGCTCGAGAGCTGGATACCGTTTCAAAAAGAATTATCTGTGATCGTTACACGAAGTGTTTCTGGAGAAATGACGACGTTCCCTACAGCAGAAAACATTCATGTTGATAACATTCTTCATCAAAGCATTATTCCTGCAAGAGTTTCACCCGCAGTAGAAGAAAAAGCAAAACAAATCGCAAAAGATATTGCACTTTATTTAAATCTTGTCGGGACACTCGCAGTAGAAATGTTTTTGACGGAAGACGATGAAATTTTCGTTAATGAATTAGCGCCAAGACCGCATAATTCCGGGCATTATACGATTGAAGCGTGTGAGACATCACAGTTTGACCAGCACATCCGGGCGATTTGTAACTGGCCGCTCGGGGAAACTAAATTACTGAAGCCGGTTGTAATGATAAACGTCCTTGGTGAGCATGTCGCACCACTCATCAACAATCTTTCTCAATTGAAAGATGCGAAGCTCCATTTATACGGAAAAAAAGAGGCGAAAATCAAAAGAAAAATGGGGCATATTACAGTGCTTGGAGATACAATTGAAGAAGCTTTAGATAAAGCTAACTTTATTATAAAAAATATTTTGCACATCGAAACATTGGAGGTAACTAAATGATTGAACGTTATACACGCCCGGAAATGGGAGCCATTTGGACGGATGAAAACCGCTATAAGGCATGGCTTGAAGTTGAAATTTTAGCTTGTGAAGCGTGGGCAGAGCTTGGGGAAATCCCGAAGGAAGACGTAAAGAAACTACGCGAGAATGCCTCATTTGACATTAACCGTATTCTCGAAATTGAAAAGGAAACGCATCATGATGTTGTCGCATTTACTCGTGCGGTTAGTGAAACGCTCGGTGAAGAACGCAAATGGGTACATTACGGCTTAACGTCTACTGATGTCGTCGATACTGCGCTATCTTACTTGCTCCGCCAGGCAAATGAAATTTTACTAAAAGATATTGAAAACTTTGTTGAAATTTTAGGGAATAAGGCAAAAGAACATAAACATACGGTCATGATGGGACGTACGCATGGAGTTCACGCTGAACCAACGACTTTCGGCCTTAAGCTGGCGCTATGGTATGAGGAAATGAAACGGAACCTTGAGCGCTTTAAAGAAGCGGCTGAAACCGTCCGAGTCGGAAAAATTTCAGGCGCTGTCGGAACGTATGCGAACATTGATCCGTTTGTTGAACAATATGTTTGTGAAAAGCTTGGACTTAAAGCTTCGCCTATATCGACACAAACATTGCAGCGTGATCGTCACGCCCACTATATGTCAGCACTTGCTCTCATTGCAACGAGTATTGAAAAATTCGGTGTTGAAATTCGCGGATTGCAAAAAAGCGAAACACGTGAAGTAGAAGAGTTTTTTGCGAAAGGACAAAAAGGATCATCCGCTATGCCGCATAAACGAAATCCAATCGGATCAGAGAATATGGCGGGAATGGCCCGAGTGATCCGCGGCTATATGATGACGGCTTATGAAAACGTCGCATTATGGCACGAACGTGATATTTCCCATTCATCAGCAGAACGCATCATTTTACCGGATGCAACGATCGCGCTAAATTACATGTTAAACCGTTTTGCGAACATCGTGAAAAACTTAACGGTGTTCCCGGAAAACATGAAGCACAACATGACGAAAACATACGGGCTTATTTACTCACAACGCGTAATGTTAAAGCTTATTGATAAAGGATTATCACGCGAAGAAGCTTACGACATCGTTCAGCCACAAACAGCTAAAGCCTGGGAAGAAGGTATTCAGTTCAAACAGCTTGTTGAAGGCGAACCGCGTATTACTGAGTTGTTGACACAGGCTGAAATCGATGACTGCTTTGATTATTCGTACCACTTAAAGCATGTGGACATGATCTTTGAACGGCTTGGACTTTAAAAAGTAAATAGGAAGGCAGATCGTTCTGTCTTCCTATTCCAATAATTCCTAATATTCTGGAGGGACCGTTATGGAAAAGCTAACTCAGCTTTATGAAGGAAAGGCAAAGAAAATATACAGCACGAATGATCCAGATCGCGTTTGGGTTGAATATAAAGATTCCGCTACCGCCTTTAATGGGGAAAAGAAAGCGACGATTGCTGGAAAAGGTCGTTTGAATAACGAAATTACGAGTTTACTATTTTCATTGTTAGAGGAAAAAGGAATCAAGACTCACTTCATTGCGAAAAAGTCCGATACGGAACAAATCGTTAAACATGTGAAAATTATTCCTCTTGAAGTAGTCGTGCGTAATGTTGTGGCTGGAACACTTGCAAAACGTACGGGAATCGCTGAAGGCACAGCTCTGCCACAGCCAATCGTAGAGTTTTATTATAAAAATGATGAGCTTGGCGATCCGTTATTCAACAATGACCATATTGCTGCCTTACATTTAGCAACGCCTGAACTTCTTGAAGAGATGAGAACGGTCGCTCTAAAGGTAAATACGATTCTTACTGATTTCTTCGCTGATAAAAATGTTCGTTTAATTGATTTTAAGCTCGAGTTTGGAACGGATAAAAACGGACAGCTTCTTCTTGCAGATGAAATTTCGCCGGATACTTGCCGCCTTTGGGATAAAGACACAAACGAAAAGCTTGATAAAGACGTTTTTCGCCGTGACCTCGGCAGCTTGACTGATGCATATGAACAAATTTTACAACGTTTAGGAGGACAACCATCATGTACAAAGTAAAAGTTTATGTAACGTTAAAGGAAAGCGTATTGGATCCACAGGGAAGTGCAGTGAAAGGCGCGCTTCATAGCCTCAAGTTTAACGAAGTAGAAGATGTTCGCATCGGGAAATTTTTAGAATTGACGTTAGAAAAAGGGGATTATGACCTGGATGCAAAAATTAGAGAAATGTGCGAGAAGCTTTTAGCAAATACGGTCATTGAAGACTATCGCTACGAGGTCGAGGAGGTTGTCGCACAGTGAAATTTGCAGTCATCGTATTTCCAGGCTCAAACTGTGACATCGACATGTACCATGCGATTAAAGACGAGCTTGGAGAAGAAGTAGAATATGTTTGGCATGATGAAACGAATCTAGATCGATTTGACGGAATATTGCTTCCGGGCGGCTTCTCTTATGGCGACTATCTTCGAAGCGGTGCGATTGCCCGTTTCTCCAATGTCATGGCAGAAGTAATCAAAGCAGCTAAAGAAGGAAAGCCCGTTTTAGGCGTTTGCAACGGATTTCAAATTCTCCTTGAATCAGGGCTTTTGCCAGGAGCGATGCGGCGGAATGAATCGCTTAAATTTATTTGCAAGCCGGTAGAACTCGTTGTTGAAAATAATGACACGATGTTTACAGCTGGCTATGGGCAAGGTGAGCGAATTGTAATTCCGGTTGCCCATGGTGAAGGAAACTACTATTGTGATGAAGAAACGCTTGAAAGATTGAAAGAAAATAATCAAATCGTATTCCGCTATACGAACAATCCGAACGGATCGATTGCAGATATTGCCGGAATCGTGAATGAAAAAGGAAACGTATTAGGCATGATGCCGCATCCAGAGCGTGCAGTGGATGAACTTTTAGGAAGCGCGGATGGATTAAAGCTGTTCCAATCAATCGTTAGAAGCTGGAGGGAAAACCATGTCTTATCTTCATGAGCCGACAGAACAACAAATTAAAGAACAAAAATTATACCGTGATATGGGATTGAGTGACGAGGAGTTTGGCACAGTCGAAAAAATTCTCGGCAGACTTCCGAATTGGACGGAAACCGGCTTGTTCTCTGTCATGTGGAGTGAGCACTGTTCCTATAAAAACTCAAAACCCGTACTTCGCAAGTTCCCAACAAGCGGTGAGCGTGTTCTTCAAGGTCCTGGTGAGGGTGCAGGGATTGTAGACATCGGGGACAACCAGGCGGTCGTATTCAAAATCGAAAGCCATAATCACCCATCAGCGATCGAGCCGTATCAAGGGGCCGCAACAGGAGTGGGCGGAATCATTCGTGACGTCTTTTCAATGGGTGCGCGTCCGGTAGCCTTATTAAACTCCCTTCGCTTTGGTGAGCTGACTTCACCGCGCGTAAAATATTTGTTTGAAGAAGTCGTTGCCGGAATTGCCGGGTATGGAAACTGCATCGGCATTCCAACTGTCGGCGGAGAGGTGCAATTCGACCCATCTTATGACGGAAATCCTTTAGTTAACGCGATGTGTGTTGGATTAATCGACCATAAAGATATTCAAAAAGGCCAGGCAAAAGGTGTCGGAAACTCGGTCATGTATGTTGGCGCACGCACTGGCCGCGACGGAATCCACGGGGCAACGTTCGCTTCCGAAGAATTGACGGATGCATCTGATGAAAAGCGCCCGGCTGTTCAAGTCGGCGATCCGTTTATGGAAAAATTGTTGCTTGAAGCATGCCTTGAACTCATTCAAAACTTCGACGGTCTTGTCGGCATTCAAGACATGGGGGCAGCGGGATTAACGAGCTCATCAGCGGAAATGGCGAGTAAGGCAGGTTTCGGGATTGAAATGAACCTGGACCAAGTGCCACAGCGTGAAGACGGCATGACTGCATATGAAATGATGCTTTCTGAATCACAGGAGCGTATGTTAATCGTCGTTCAAAAAGGAAGAGAAGAAGAGGCTGCGCAAATTTTTGAAAAATGGGGCCTTCACGCGACAGTTATCGGCAAAGTCATTGAAGAAAAGCAGCTCCGATTAATTCATAAAGGCAAAGTTGTTGCAGATGTACCTGTAGATGCACTCGCGGAAGATGCACCAGTCTATCATAAACCATCGAAAGAACCTGCCTACTATGCAGAATTCCAAAGAGAAGCGCCGTTTGTGCCTGAGGTAGATAACTATAAAGATACGTTATTGCAGCTTCTCTCTCAACCAACAATTGCAAGCAAATCGTGGGTATTTGACCAGTATGACTATATGGTTCGCACAAATACCGTTGTTGCTCCAGGATCGGACGCCGCTGTCATTAGAATTCGTGAAACGGAAAAAGCGCTTGCGATGACAACAGACTGCAACTCCCGCTATTTATATCTTGATCCGGAAGTCGGCGGGAAAATCGCTGTGGCGGAAGCGGCGCGCAACATTGTCTGCTCCGGGGCTGAGCCGCTAGCGATTACGGATTGCTTAAACTTCGGGAATCCGGAAAAGCCTGAAATCTTCTGGCAGCTTGAAAAAGCGGTCGATGGCATGAGTGAAGCCTGCAAAAAATTAAATACCCCGGTAATCGGCGGCAACGTTTCGCTTTACAACGAAACGAACGGAGAAGCGGTTTATCCAACTCCGGTTGTCGGCATGGTTGGTCTTGTTCATCATATCGACCATATTACGACGCAAGGATTTAAAAAAGCAGGTGACCTTGTTTATCTTTTAGGCGAAACGAAGCCAGAATTTGGAGGCAGTGAGCTGCAGAAAATGCTTCAAGGGAAAATTTCAGGAAAAGCGCCTGAATTAGATATCGAAGTGGAAGCGAAACGCCAGAGGTCCCTTTTATCGGCTATACAAAAGGGTCTTGTCGCTTCAGCGCATGATGTGGCAGAAGGCGGTATTGCTGTTGCGCTTGCTGAATGCATCATGGACGGAAATGTTGGAGCGTCTGTGCGTCTCTCTGGAGACATCGTTTCTGCTTTATTCAGCGAATCTCAATCACGCTTTATCGTTACGGTGAAACCAGAAAACGCAAAGGAATTTGAAGCTTTAGTCGAAGCGGCGCAAATCGGAGTTGTCACATCGCTACCTGAACTTCGAATTGAAAATGAATCAGGCGAGGAAATTGTAGTATGTGCGCATGAAGAACTTCATAACGCCTGGAAAGGAGCTATTCCATGCTTGCTGACATCAAAGGCTTAAACGAAGAATGTGGCGTATTTGCCATCTGGGGACATGAGGATGCGGCCCAATTAACGTATTACGGGCTGCACAGCCTCCAGCATCGTGGACAAGAAGGAGCCGGCATTGTCGTTACCGATGGAGAAAAGTTGAAAATGCATAAAGGGCACGGCCTTGTAACAGAAGTATTCAGCCGCGGAGAGCTTGAAAAATTAACAGGCTTTGCTGCGATCGGCCATGTTCGTTACTCTACTGCTGGCGGGAATGAATACGCAAACGTTCAACCATTGATGTTCCGTTCACAAACGAACGACCTTGCGCTTGCCCATAACGGAAATCTTGTCAATGCCCATGCGCTCCGGCATCAGTTAGAAGGACAGGGCAGCATTTTTCAAACGTCTTCCGATACGGAAGTGCTCGCTCATTTAATCAAAAGAAGCGGTTATACAAAGCTTCGTGACCAGGTAAAAAATGCGTTGACGATGTTAAAAGGCGCCTATGCATATGTGGTCATGACGGAAGATGAATTGCTCGTAGCGCTTGACCCTAACGGTCTCCGCCCATTATCGCTCGGGATGATTGGGGATGCTTATGTCGTGGCATCCGAAACATGCGCATTCGATGTTGTAGGTGCGGAATATATCCGTGATGTAAAACCGGGTGAGCTGCTTATTATTAATAAAGACGGTTTAGTTTCCGACACCTTTTCAACTGCGGTCAATCGATCGATCTGTTCAATGGAGTACATTTATTTTTCAAGGCCAGATTCGAACATTGATGGGATTAATATCCATGCAGCACGTAAAAATCTCGGAAAAGAGTTGTATAAAGAAGCGCCTGTCGAAGCGGATGTTGTAACAGGCGTACCGGATTCAAGCATTTCTGCTGCGATCGGTTATGCCGAGGCATCTGGGATCCCATATGAGATTGGATTGATTAAAAATCGGTATGTCGGCCGGACGTTCATTCAGCCGACACAGGAATTGCGAGAACTCGGCGTAAAAATGAAGCTTTCCCCGGTTCGGGGCATTGTTGAAGGGAAACGTGTTGTCATGGTGGATGATTCGATCGTTCGCGGGACGACAAGCAGAAGAATTGTTAAAATGCTTCGTGATGCGGGAGCGACGGAGGTTCATGTACGAATTACAGCACCCCCGATTGCCCATCCATGCTATTACGGAATCGACACGTCCGAAAAAGGAGAGCTGATTGCGGCTAATCATTCGGTAGAGGAAATTCGTCAAATCATTGGAGCCGATTCGCTCGTCTTTCTTTCCCCTGAAGGTTTATTAAAAGGCATCGGCCGCCCGGCAACAGATCCGAATCACGGACAATGTTTAGCTTGTTTTACAGGCAAATATCCAACAGAGATTTATCCTGATACTGTGATGCCATACGAGAAAGAAATGGTTTGAATGGTTATTAACGGCGAATGTAAGTATTCGCCGTAACTACATTATTCGGAATTTGAGCAAGCAATTTTAGGAGGTTACCCAAATGGCTGAAGCGTACAAACAAGCGGGTGTTGATATTGAAGCGGGGTATGAAGCGGTCAATCGGATCAAAAAACATGCGCTTCGCACAAAACGCCCTGAAGTGATGGCAGGGCTTGGAGGATTTGGAGCGATGTTCGATCTTTCCAACCTTCCATACAACGAGCCGGTCCTTATTTCCGGTACGGACGGTGTCGGGACCAAACTTATGTTGGCGTTCATGATGGATCAACATGATACGATCGGCATCGATGCGGTTGCGATGTGTGTAAACGACATCGTTGCACAAGGTGCAGAGCCGCTTTATTTTTTAGATTACATTGCTTGCGGGAAGCTAGAACCCGCAAAGGTTGAGCAAATTGTAAAAGGGATCGCGGATGGTTGTGAGCAAGCAGGCTGTGCCTTAATTGGCGGAGAGACAGCGGAAATGCCAGGCATGTATTCTCTTGATGAGTATGATCTTGCTGGTTTTTCTGTCGGAATTGCTGAAAAATCTAAACTAATTAAGCCAGAGCGTGTTTTAGAAGGAGATGTCCTTATTGGCCTCGCTTCCAATGGTCTTCACTCTAACGGTTTTTCACTCGTACGGAAAGCATTGCTTGAAAAGGGTGGATTAAATGTTAACGAGCGGTATGGCAATTTAGAAAAAACACTCGTTGAAGAACTTTTGACACCTACTCGGATTTATGTGAAGCCATTGCTTGATTTAATCAAAAAAGATGTCATTCATGGTGCTGCTCATATTACCGGCGGCGGCTTTTTTGAAAATATTCCGCGCATGCTTCCAGAAGGACTCGCGGCAGAAATCGATTACGGTTCCTGGCCGATCCCACCAATTTTCGAACTTGTTGCCAAGACAGGTGAAATTGGCCAGAGAGAAATGTTTACGACGTTTAATATGGGAATTGGAATGGTGCTTGCCGTATCATATAATGATGTTCATTCCGCCATTAAGTCTTTAGAAGAAAATGGAGAAAAAGCGTATATTATCGGCCGCGTGAAAAAAGGCGACGGGGTCTTATTTGGCGGCGGTGAATTAAAATGAGAAATATCGCAATATTTGCTTCAGGAAGCGGATCGAACTTTCAGGCTATTGTAGACAGCGTCAAGGAGAAAAAGTTAAATGTCCATATCGCGCTCATGGTTTGCGACAAGCCGGGAGCATTTGTCATCGAACGTGCGGAAAAAGAAGGGATCGACACCTTTGTATTTCATCCGAAAAACTATGAATCAAAAGCTCATTTTGAACGGGATATTATTGAGCGACTTTATGAAAAAAATGTGGATTTTATTGCGCTTGCAGGCTATATGAGGTTAATTGGGCCGACATTGCTTGATGCGTTTGAAGGCCGAATTGTCAACATCCACCCGTCACTTTTGCCGGCTTTTCCGGGTAAAGACGCGATTGGACAGGCCCTGGAAGCAGGTGCTGATGAAACAGGGGTAACGATTCATTATGTCGACAGCGGAATGGATACAGGCCCGATCATCAAACAGGAGAAAGTTGAAATTTTACCCGAAGATACGAGAGAAGCATTGCAAGAAAGAATTCAAAAAGTCGAACACACTCTTTATCCAAGTGTACTGAAAGAATTAGTAGGAGGCGTCCGGTTGTGAGTATAAAAAGAGCACTTGTTTCAGTTTCAAATAAAGAAGGTCTCGTACCTTTTGTCAAAGCGCTTGTAGAAGAAGGCGTAGAAGTCATTTCCACAGGGGGAACGAAAAAAGCGCTGGAAGAAGCGGGTGTGCCGGTCATTGGAATTTCTGAAGTAACGGGGTTTCCTGAAATTATGGACGGCCGCGTTAAAACGCTTCATCCAATGATCCATGGCGGGCTACTCGCAGTTAGAGACAACGAGGAGCATGCGGCGCAATTAAAGGCGCATGACATTACGCCGATTGATCTTGTTGTCGTAAACCTTTATCCGTTTAAAGAAACGATTGCACAGGAAAATGTTGCATTTGCTGATGCGATTGAAAATATCGATATTGGCGGTCCGAGCATGCTTCGTTCCGCTGCGAAAAACCATGCGTATGTAACGGTCGTTGTCGATCCAAAAGATTACGAGCTCGTATTAAATGAGGTTAAAGAACACGGCAAAGTGCATGATGAAACGAGAAGAAAGCTTGCGGCGAAAACATTCCGCCATACGGCAGCCTATGATGCACTCATTGCAGAATATTTGACGAATATCGTTGAGGATGAAAACCCTGAATCGCTTACAGTCACGTTTGAACGGAAGCAAGCGCTTCGTTACGGGGAAAATCCGCACCAAAAAGCGAATTTCTATGTGAAGCCGCTTGGCACCAAAACGTCCATTGCCAATGCAGAGCAGCTTCACGGGAAAGAACTTTCTTACAATAACATTAATGATGCCGACAGCGCGTTAAACATCGTTCGTGAATTTAAAGAGCCGGCTGTTGTAGCGGTCAAACATATGAATCCTTGCGGTGTCGGTGTCGGAAACACGGTTGAAGAAGCTTTTACAAAAGCATTTGAAGCCGATCCAGTGTCCATTTTCGGTGGAATTATCGCTTCGAACAGAGAAATTGATGAAGCGACAGCAGTAAAGCTCAATGAAATTTTCCTTGAAATTATTATTGCGCCTTCTTTTAGCGAAGAAGCCCTTGCAATTTTAACAAAAAAGAAAAATATCCGTCTATTAACGGTAGAATTTACGGAAGAACAAAAAATTGAAAAGCGTTTAACATCGATCCGCGGTGGCCTTTTAGTTCAAGATGAAGATGCATTCGGTCTTGATGATGCGACAATCTCCATTCCGACGAAGCGAGAGCCGACCGAAAAAGAGTGGGAAGATTTACGTTTAGCATGGAAAGTCGTTAAACATGTGAAATCAAATGCAATCGTCCTTGCAAAAGACAATATGACAATCGGCATTGGAGCGGGACAAATGAACCGTGTCGGAGCGGCAAAAATTGCGATTGAACAAGCAGGTGATTTAGCGAAAGGAAGCGCATTAGGATCTGACGCTTTCTTCCCGATGAATGATACAGTTGAAGCGGCAGCCAAAGCGGGAGTAACAGCAATTATTCAACCAGGTGGCTCAATTCGCGACGAAGATTCAATTAAAAAGGCCGACGAATACGGGATTGCGATGGTCTTTACGGGTGTTCGCCATTTTAAACATTGAATAATTCCGCCGATTTTAGAGATAATTCCGCCAAAATTGGTTAGAATTCCGCCGATTTCAAATATAATTCCGCCAAAATCGGTCATAATTCCGCCGATTTCCAGATGAATTCATTAAATAGATGAGCAAGGAGGCAAAAAAATGAACGTTCTAGTCATTGGCCGCGGCGGCCGTGAACATGCTCTAGCCTGGCGTTTTGCGAGTAGCCCGAGCGTGGAAAAAGTATTTGCTGCACCGGGCAACCCGGGGATGGAAAATATCGCAACATGCGTACCGATCAACGAAACCGATCATGAAGGGCTTATTCGCTTTGCGAAAAAAGAGGACATTCAGTTAACGTTTGTCGGCCCAGAAGTCCCATTATTAAATGGAATTGTCGATGACTTTAAAAAAGCGGGCCTTACGATTTTCGGTCCGACGAAAGAAGCCGCGCTTATTGAAGGATCTAAATCATTTGCTAAAGATCTTATGAACAAATACAATATTCCTACGGCAAAATCCCGAACGTTTTCCGATTACGACGAAGCGCTCACGTATTTAAACGAAGTTGGCGCACCGATCGTTTTAAAGGCGGATGGACTCGCTGCCGGAAAAGGCGTTATTGTTGCGATGGATATAGATGACGCGAGACGCGGACTTTACGAAATGATGAAAAATGAACGCTTTGGCGAGGCAAGTAAACAAGTCGTCATCGAAGAATACCTCGAAGGCGAAGAGTTTTCCTTTATGGCGTTTGTAAACGAGAACCGGGTTTACCCGATGGTTATCGCTCAAGATCATAAGCGCGCCTATACGGGAGATAAAGGACCGAATACGGGAGGAATGGGTGCCTATTCGCCGGTTCCACAAATCCCGCAATCAGCAGTTGATCAAGCATTAAGCACGATTTTACAACCGGCAGCCCACGCCATGGTGGAAGAAAAGCGTCCGTTTACCGGCGTTCTCTATGCCGGACTTATGTTGACAAAGGAAGGACCAAAAGTGATTGAGTTCAACGCTCGTTTTGGCGATCCAGAAACGCAGGTCATCTTGCCGCGACTCGACGGTGATTTTGCGCAAGTGTTGCTCGATATTTTAAATAAAAAAGACGTAAAGCTTTCCTGGTCTGATCAAGCGGTTGTCGGTGTCGTGCTTGCGTCAGAAGGCTATCCGGATGAATATGAAAAAGGAAGAGAATTAAAAGGGCTTGAAGAATTGCAAGAAGATACACTCCTTTTTCATGCTGGAACGAAAAAGTCAGATGGGAAACTTGTGACTGACGGCGGCCGGATTTTGCTGGCGGCGAAAAAAGCGGATGATTTAAAAGAAGCACAACAAAAAGTGTATAATGAGCTTAAAAAGATCGAGTGCAAAGGTGCGTTCTACCGGGAGGATATCGGTTCTAAAGCGATTGTTCGTGCATAATATATAAATGGGAAAAGGCTCCCCTGAGAAAAGGGGCGCCTTTTAACTTGGATTAACATCCGTTTTATCGTTTGTAAGCATGCTGCTATCTTCTTGATTAAATAGATTGCAGCGGTTAAATAGCTCAGTTAATGGGCAGAATCGAACAATTCCTTCAGCAACTTTCATGGCCCCCATCATGATCAACAACAAATAAGATCCGCGATAAGGACGGCGGGCATATCTCGCTGTAAATACAGCTAACACGGTTAATCCGCAAATGATACGAATAAATGCATTCGCGGTTCCAATATTTTTTTTCATTATAAAAAACTCCTTTATTACTTTTATTGTTTAATTGATAAAAAATCTGTGTTATGCTATAGGAAATTTAATTTTGGGTGAAAGGTGAACGCCATGTCCAATCAAGTTTTGTACTGGTCGAAAAATGAATTACGAGAGCAGGTAGCTGTTTTAGATGGTGAAGTTGCTCCATCCATTGTTTTAAAAAATGCTACCTATTTAAATCAAAATTTACGGCAATGGAAAAAAGCAAACATTTGGGTCTATAAAAACAGGATTGTCTATGTTGGGGAGCAAATGCCGGATCGCCTTGAAAAAACGGAGGTCATCGATCTTGCGGGTAAATATGTCGTCCCCGGGTATATCGAACCACATACGCATCCATTTCAACTATATAATCCCCAAACCCTTGCGCATTATGCATCAAATAGAGGGACGACAACATTTATATGCGACAACTTAACGCTTCTTTTATCATCTCCGTTAAAGAAAGCGCTTTCTTTGATGGAGGACTTAAACCGATTGCCTTATACGTATTATTGGTGGTGCCGCTATGATTCCCAATCGGAATTAATCAAAGAAGAACAGCATTTTTCTTTAGGGACAATTAGAAGTATTTTGGCAAGCCCTTATTGCATTCAAGGCGGAGAGTTGACGAGTTGGCCGAAAGTGTTAAGCGGTGATGATACGATTTTGCAAATGATGCAAGATACAAAAAGGTATGGAAGAAGAATCGAAGGCCATCTTCCGGGATCTTCTGAAAAAACATTGACGAAAATGGCGCTTCTCGGAGTGAACTGTGACCATGAAGCAATGACCGGCGAAGAAGCGATAAGGCGGATGAACGTAGGTTACACAACTTCACTGCGGTATTCTTCGATCCGCCCGGACTTACCGCGATTGTTGCGGGAGTTAAAAGAGCTCGGCGTCAATTATTTTGACCGCGTCATCTTTACGACCGACGGATCTACACCGGCGTTTTATGAACAAGGGGTAACCGACAAAATGATTTCAATCGCCCTTGAATCTGGAATTGATCCAATTGATGCTTATAATATGGCGGCATATAATGTGGCCCGCTATTATGGGATGGAGCATCTGCTCGGTATGATTGCACCAGGAAGACTGGCACATATTAATATTCTTGAACGTTTAGATAACCCGGTTCCACAGTCTGTATTAGCAAAAGGGCAATGGATTAAAAAAGACGGGGAAGAAGTCTTCCCGCTAGAAGAGTTTCCGTGGTCAGACTATGGCATCAAACCGCTAGAATTAAAATGGAATTTAACAGAAGAAGACTTTAATTTCAGCTCGCTTGTTGGAATTGAAATGGTCAATTCTGTAATTACCAAACCGTACAAGGTGAACATTGATCCGACAAGTGTTGAGCTTGCGGAGGATCATGATGAATGCTTCTTAATGCTTCTTGATCGTCATGGAAAGTGGCAGGTAAATACGATTGTCAAAGGATTTGCGCGGAATGTGTCAGGATTTTGCAGTTCATATTCAAGTACCGGTGATTTAATCGTCATCGGAAAAAATAAAGATGATATGCTAAAGGCGTTTGAGCGGGTAAAGGAATTAAAAGGCGGCATTGTTCTTGCTGAGAACGGGGAAATCGTAAGTGAAATCAAACTTCCGCTCGGCGGCGGTTTATCGGATAAGCGTCTTGAATACTTAATGGAAGAAGAAAAAGCGTTGACAAATGAGCTTCGCAAACGCGGATATCAGTTTGAAGATCCAATATACAGTTTGCTCTTCTTCTCATCAACCCATTTGCCATATATTCGCATTACACAGCTGGGAATGTATGATGTGAAAAACAAAGTAGTACTCTTTCCTGCGATTATGCGTTAAACTATAAAAGAGTACTTCGCATAAAAAATACTTGCATGGGGGACCACATGAAACGATGGACGTTGTTAGCGTTTTGTTGTTTGTTGGTCATTTTCACGATGGCTGGATGTGAAAAGAAAGCGAAAGAAACAGCCGGAAAAAATGAACATGTAGAAAAAAAGAAGCCTGAACGAAAGCAACAACCGTTTCAAAATGTTTACCCATTAACCGAAATCGCAACCAATCATAAAACCGACGCACGGCCGATTGGGGTCATGATTAATAACCACTGGAAGGCTCGTCCGCAATCCGGCCTTCATAAGGCTGATATTGTTTATGAAGTATTGGCTGAAGGAGGCATTACGCGTTTTCTGGCCATTTTTCAAAGTGAGATGCCGGAGATCGTCGGTCCTGTCAGAAGTGCGAGGGATTATTTCGTAGACTTGAGCCAGGGGTATCACTCTATTTATGTTTTTCATGGATGGAGCCCGAAAGCAAAAGAAATGTTAACTGGCGGAACGATTGATTCGCTCAATGGATTAAAGTATGACGGGAGCCTGTTTAAGCGGGTGAGCTTCCGCCAGGCACCGCATAACTCGTACATTACGTATAAGAACATCATAAAAGGTGCCAAACAGGAAGGCTTTGCCTTGACAGATAAAATCAAGCCTTTGCCGTTTTTGAAAAAAGAAGAAATAAAAGGTGACAAAGCGGTTTCTGTTTTGGTAACATACAACCGAAATGAAAAGGTGAACTATACGTATCATAAAGCGAGAAATGCATACGTTCGTTCCTCGGAAGGAGAGCCGACGATCGATCGTGAAACGAAAACCCCGATTGAAGCCAATAATGTTTTCATCGTAGAAGCACGTCATCACGTGATAGATAAGAAAGGGAGGATTGGGATCGATTTAGTCTCCGGAGGAAATGCCTTGTTAGTGCAAAACGGAGTAGCGCGAAAGATAAAGTGGCAAAACGACCGCGGCCGAATTATTCCGGTCGGCACTGGATTTATCCCCGGTAAGACGTGGATCAATATCGTTCCGGCAGATCCCGGTCTTGAAAAAATCGTTACCATACAGTAGAAGAAGTGAAGGAGTGCACGAGGATGCAAATTGATAAACTAAGAGGAAAAGCGCTAGATCAATTATTTGAAGCGATTTTAGCCTTGAAAGATGTGGAAGAATGTTATCGTTTTTTTGATGACTTATGCACGATGAATGAAATCCAGTCACTTGCCCAGCGTTTAGAAGTCGCCCGCATGCTTCGCGAAGGAATGACTTACCATAAGATCGAAACGGAAACAGGGGCAAGCACTGCGACGATTTCCCGCGTCAAACGTTGCTTAAACTTCGGAAATGACGCCTACCAGATGGCGCTTGACCGAATTTATAAGAAAGAAGAAAACAAGGACCTGTAAGCGAAAATGCTACAGGTCCTTTCTTCTTTTGGAGAAAAATAGCACCGCTCTTTTATTTGACTTTTCTGAACTAGATTGATATTGTTATATGTAACCGGTTACAGAAAAGAGAGGGATTATGGCAACGATTAAGGAAGTCGCAAAAGAGGCGGGTGTGTCTGTCGCAACCGTATCAAGAGTTATAAATAATAACGGCTATGTGAACGACGAGACGCGAAAAAGGGTAGAAAAGGCGATTCAATCATTAAATTATCAACCAAATGATGTTGCGCGGAGCCTTTTTAAAAAACAATCGCAAACGATCGGCTTAATGGTTCCTGATATTATGAACCCTTTCTTCCCGGAGCTTGCAAGAGCCGTAGAAGATACGGCAAGCAAACTTGGCTATACCGTTATTTTATGCAATACAGATGAAGACATCGAGAAAGAACAAATGTATTTAAATACGCTGTTAAGAAAATATATCGATGGTTTAATTGTGGTGTCCAATACGTTAACCGCAAAGCAAATTAAACGATTGAATGTTCCAGTTGTTACGGTTGACCGCGAAATCAGCAAAGATATTCCAACGATCATTGTGCAAAACACGGCGGGCGGCCGGATGGCCACACGTTACTTAAAAGAAATTGGGTGTGAAAGAATCGCCCATTTAAAAGGTCCAGATCATATTCGAAATGCGAACGAGCGGTGTTGTGGGTATAAGGAAGAAGTACATAATGAACCGTGGTTTAAAGAAGACTATATTATTGAAGGGCATTATGAAATGGAATCGGCGATCAAGGCAACCTATCAATTGCTTACCCGGTACCCGGATATTGATGGAATTTTTGCAGGCAACGATATTATGGCTATCGGGGCGATCAAGGCTGTCCATCAATTGGGCAAAAAAGTGCCTGATGATGTGGCGGTTATCGGCTTTGACGGAATCGCACTGGCGAAGGCGGCAACACCTGAACTGACAACGATTGCTCAACCTATTTACGAAATGGGGAGAATGGCGGCCAATCTTCTCATTGATCTCATTGAAAAGAAGAAAATAGAAAAAACATTTTATAACTTAGAAGTTGAGCTTGTAAAAAGGCAGTCCACCTGATATAGGAATGCCTTTCATAAAGAGATAGGGGGAACAAACCACATGCAGCGACGGCCGAAAATTACGGTAGTTGGAAGTATTAATATGGACATTGTCACGATTACAAAGACCGTCCCGAAAATGGGGCAAACGGTTAAAGGGGAACAATTTAAGACGAATCCAGGCGGAAAAGGAGCAAACCAGGCAGTTGCTGCCGCCCGTTTAGGGGCAGATGTGCAAATGGTAGGATGTGTAGGAAATGACGGTTTTGGCCGGGAAGTTTTAAAAAATCTGCAAGAACAAGGCGTAAACATAAGCCATGTGGAACCGGTTACAGATTGTACAGGTACCGCAACGATCATTGTTTCTAATAAAGATAACAGCATTATCGTCGTTTCAGGCGCCAATGATCACGTTACCACAGACTATGTAGAAGCCAAGCGGTCCGTAATTGCTGAAAGCGACATTTTGCTTCTTCAACTAGAAATCCCGCTTGCAAGTGTGAAGAAAGCCGTTCAAATCGCAAAGGAAAACGGGGTGAAAGTCATCTTGAATCCAGCGCCAATTCAAGAACTTCCAGATGATTTATTAGATGAGATCGATTACATTACACCAAATGAACATGAACTTGATTTGCTTAAAGAAAGCTATGAGTTTCAAAAACTTCAAGAAAAAGTGATAGTAACAAAAGGTTCGGAAGGTGTGATTTTCTATGAAAATGGAAAAGAAATCGCCATCCGATCATATAACGTCGATGTTGTCGATACGACGGGTGCTGGAGATTCGTTTAATGGAGCATTTGCCGTGGCCTTAAGCAAAGGGATGTCATTAAAAGCGGCATGCAAGTATGGCAATGCCGTGGGCGCTTTGTCTACTACAAAGCTCGGCGCACAGGCGGGAATGCCGACGAAGGAAGAAGTGGAGAAATTTATTGCCGTGAGAGGATAGAAGGGAAGAAGGAACATGAGCAGCAAGAAGATTATTCTTGATGTCGATACCGGAATCGATGATGCATTAGCTATTTTATACGCTGTGAAATCAAAAGAGATTCAAATCGAAGGGATCACGACGGTTTTTGGCAATGTGTCAGCAGACCAGGCAACGCGAAATACATTGCAAGTCCTCGAACTTGCCGATGCGAACGATAATATTCCTGTTGCGATGGGGGCAAAGAAACCGCTCTTTCGAGAATGGAGCGGTCCTGTTATTCATGTTCATGGACAAAATGGAATTGGCGATTATGAACTGCCTGAACCATCCTTGCAACCGCTAGAAGAACATGCCGCTGATTTTATCGTGCGACAAGTCAATGAACAGCCTGGCGAATTGACGCTTGTGTTTGTTGCGCGATTAACAAACCTTGCGCTAGCGCTGGCAAAAGACCCTTCGATTGCCCGAAAAGTGAAAAGGCTTGTTCTTATGGGAGGGGCATTAAAGACGTTTGGAAATGTTACGCCTATTGCTGAAGCCAACATTTATGGCGATCCGGAAGCGGCACACCGTGTATTTGAATCGGGCATCCCAATCACAATGGTCGGACTGGATGTGACCCGTAAAGCCAAATTTCAGGAAGAACATTTAAAGCAGTTGATGGATTTGGCGTCTCCGGAAAACGAAAAGATGATTAAATTTATCGAGCACATTATTCGCTTTGGCATAGAAGCAAGCGTGAAAATGAACGAAGGGAAATGCCGCCTAATGCATGACCCTCTTGCCGTCGGTGTCGCAATTGATCCAGGCCTGGTTAAATCGGAAAATCATTACGTTTATATCGAAACACAAAGCCGGCTTTCAGCTGGGGCGACGGTCGCCGATTTACGATTATCGCGAAAAAAGACGGAAACAAACGCTGCTGTATGTGTAGAAGTCGATCATGAACGGTTTATTGAACATTTTATACAAACGGTGGCGTCAAGAGATGAAAGAGGGGAAGGATAGATGAAACGAGTCATTATGGATGTCGATACAGGAATTGACGATGCTCTTGCCATTTGTTATGCGGCGCGCTCCAAAAGTCTGGAGATTTTAGGGATTACGACATGTTTTGGCAATGTGTCGGTAGAAGAAGCAACAAGAAACACATTAAATGTCCTTGATTATTTAGAATTGGATGTCCCGGTGGCACAAGGAGCAGGGAAGCCGATCTTTCGCCACCCGATAAAGGAAAAGGCAAGCATCGTGCATGGAGAAGATGGATTAGGGAACATTCATCTTCCTGACCCTATAAAGAAGCCGGTAGAACAACATGCATGCCAATTTATTATTGAACAAGTAAAAAAATACCCGAATGAAGTGTCGCTTATTTTCGTAGGGCCGCTTACCAATCTGGCGTTAACGATCATGCAGGAGCCTGAGATTGTCCGGCTTGTTGACAGGGTGTATATCATGGGCGGGGCCGTGACGGTTCCCGGAAATACGACGATGGCGGCAGAAGCAAATATTTACGCCGATCCGGAAGCGGCCGAGTATGTGTTCCAATCGGGCATTCCGATAACACTCGTCGGTCTTGATGTGACAATGAAAACATTGCTGTCACTTGAAGAAGTAGAGAAGTGGAAAAAGAAAAATACGCGCTTAAGCCGGTTTTTGGCGGACATTACGGAGTTTTATATCGGGTTTTATACAAATAACCACGCTGGATTGAAGGGGTGCGGGCTTCACGATCCGTTAGCGGTCGGAGTTGTCATTGATCCAACCTTTGTTGAAACAAAAGCTTTGCATGTGCAGGTCGATCTTGAAGGGACCCATACCTTTGCCCGAACCATTGCTGATTTTAGAGAATCCAGCAAGGCCAAACCGAATGTTGACGTTTGTTTGCACGTTGATGCCGATCGGTTTTTAAAACATTTCTTGAAAAATATTTGTTAACAAGGGAACAGAAAGGATAAAAGGAATGGAGATTAATATTGTTGTAATAACAGGTGCAGGGAGCGGACTCGGTGCATCGCTTGCGAAAAAATACTCTGAGCAAGGATGCCATGTATGTTTGCTTGGCCGAACAAGAGCGAAACTTGAACGAACGGCCGCTTTATTAAATGGGGGCTATTCGATGTATGAAGTAGATGTTGCCGTTAAGAAAGATGTCGCCCGTGTCATTCAATCGATTGAAAAAGAAGTCGGACCGATCGATTTATTCGTTAATAATGCCGGAACAGGCGCTTTTGCTCTTGCCGAGCAGATAGACGAGCAAGCGATCCATCACATGATCGATAGTAACCTAAAAGGAACGATTTTTTGCACGCAAGAAGTACTGCCTTTTATGAAAAAGCGCAACCGGGGGTTGATTGTCAATGTCATTTCGACAGCCGGAAAAGAAGGCAAGGTGACGGAATCGGTGTACTGCGCTAGCAAATTCGGTGTTCGCGGATTCACTGAAAGTTTAGCCCTTGAGTTAAAAGATACGCCGATTCGAGTGTTGGCAGCGTACATGGGCGGCATGAGGACGGAATTTTGGGACGGCATTTTTACCGAAGAGCGAACAAAAGGCTTAATGGACCCGGACGATGTGGCCGATATTATCATCGAAAGCATTAAACCGCGAAATCTACTTGCTGTTCCGGAAGTTGTCATCACAAATAAAAAATAGTTCATAAAAGAAGCTGAATCCCACATGTGGATTCAGCTTTCACTTTCTTCATTCACTTTTGACGACAAGACTTCTTTTTTCAAAAACCAGCTAAATATAAACGAAACGATAAGAATTCCGAATGCCCAAGTATATAAATACTGGAACGATTCAATAAAGATCGTTTTAAGCGCTGTTAAAAGTTCAGCAGGCAGGTCGTGCGGAATTCCGCCAGCGGCTAAATGATCCATTTTTCCTCCCATGCTTTCCCCGAGCTTGCTGTCTGCCCTTTCTAACTTTGAAGTAAGTGTAGACGATAGTAAATTTCCAAAGATGCTTACACCGATTGTTGCGCCGATCGTTTGAAATAATGGAACGGTTGCCAGCGCACTGCCTTTATGTTCTTTTTCTACGGATTCTTGAACGATTAAGTTATCCCCACCGAACAACACCCCTAATCCGAAGCCTGTAATTAAAAAGTAAATAATGATTTGGGTGATCGTCGTATCGATATCGATATGGGAGAATAAATAAAATCCTATGACAGGCAGAATAAAAGCGAATCCAAATAATTCACGGTAACGCACTTTCGTTAACAAAAATCCGCAGATCATCGACGAAATGACGGCCCCAACCATTAGGGGAAGCGTTAAATAGCCTGCTTCCGTCGGAGTTAGCCCGATCACATTTTGAGCAAAATAGGGGAAGGAAGAAAACGACCCCATAAGGCCGAAACCGACTGTAAATACAATAATCGATAACACAACAATGTTTCGATTTTTAAATAAATGCAAAGGGACGATCGGTTCTGCCGCTTTTGATTCCACCAGGATGAAAATCCCGATCAAGAAAACGAATGAGCAAAGCAAGCCAATAATCAATGGCGAACTCCATGTATACCCTTCGTTTTCAATTAATACTGGGGCGATCAATAAGGAGACAATCGCAAGAACAAGGAGAATCGCACCCGACCAGTCAATAACAACCTTTTTCTTTATATTGGATTCTTTTAAACCAACGGCTAAAAAACAAGCTGAAATGACTCCCACGGGAATGTTGATAAAAAAGATCCAGTGCCAACTCGCTTGATCGACAAAAAATCCGCCCATCAAAGGTCCAACTAACATTGGAATAAACATAATCGGTCCCATTATGCCTTGCACTTTAGCCCGTTGTTCGAGCGGAAAAAGGTCGCTTGATATTGTCATCGCAAGCGGCATTAAGCCACCAGCGCCTATTCCTTGAATTCCGCGGCCGATCAGAAGCAGCGTCATCGAGTGAGAAAGTCCGCAAACAATCGAACCTCCGATAAATAGTGCCATTGAGGCTAAATACACTTTTTTTCGTCCGACTAAATCGGCAAGCTTACCTAAAATGGGCATAAAAGCCGACAATGCAAGCATATACACTCCGGCCACCCAGCCATACAAGGACAATCCCCCGAGATCCCGAATGATCGTCGGCATCGCTGTGGTAACTACGGTTTCATCCAATTCGGAAAAAATCAGGCCAATCATTAATCCAGCCATAACGAAAATCCGATTGCTTTTATTTAATGAGGACTGTTCCGTCTGTTTTAAAACACTATCCATTCCATCCATTCCTTTCGTTTCTGATTACCGAAAGTATAGCGGTGAAATGTGAACTGAATATGAATTGAGATACGAAAGCTGTTTATTTCTTTCCTATTTATGTTAAACTGAAAGCAAATTGTAGAAATTAGAGGGATCGAATGAAAAAAAGTGCTGTATTTTACGACCTGCTATTTTATTTAATCTTGCCTTACTTCATTTGGAACAAAGGAAGAGATGTTTTAGGAGATTATTATGCGATTCTTCTTTCTTCCGTTCCGGGGTTTATTTATACGATTTACCGCTTTGTAAAAGATAAGCAGTTTAATGTGACGGGCATTTTTATTTTGTTTTCGTTATTTGCCGGAACGACTGTAGATTTATTATCCGGCTCCGCGGGGAAAATGCTTTGGAACCAGGTGTACCTTGGCATCGCAATCGGACTAATCATCTTGTCCACGATTTTTATGAAAAAGCCGCTTGCGCTTTATTTTGCGGTTGATGTTGCCTTTATGCAAGGGCAAGCGAGAAGTGAAACGAAAGAGCTATACCGGAAAAAAGAATTTTACCGCTATTTTGTCTGGCTGACAGGGCTTTTTGCGTTTCGCAGCCTATTTCAGGCGGGATTGAAAGCGTACTTGCTAACGACATATGGCGTGAAGAAATACGACTTTATTTTGTTTGCCATGAAAATTTCCGGGTGGATTTTTGCCGGGTTAATAACAGCAGGATTTGTCTTTATTAGTCTGAAAATCTACAATTATATGGAAAAGAAGGAGAAAGCAAGTGCCGAGCCGGAAGTTTAACATTTACCCTTGCCATTCTTCTCTAAGCAATCCGTATATGACTAAATCAACAAATTGACCTTGAAGCCATTCTGCCTGGCGTAAAAGGCCTTCTGCCTGAAAGCCGAGCCGTTCTGCAACGGAGCGGCTTTTTTCATTGCCGACCGCCGCTTTTAATTCAATCCGGTGAAAACCGAGTGTTTGAAACGAATAGTTGAGAAGCGCCCTGCATGCTCTTGTCATGATTCCGTTTCCTTCATATTCTTTACCGAGCCAGTAGCCGATGCTTGCTTGATAGTTGTACCATTTGATGTCGTATAATGAAACGGAACCGGCTGGTTTCCCGCGGTACCAGATTAGCGTGACGAGATCGGTTCGTTCAGCATATTTTCGTGTAGCGATTTTGATAAACTCTTTTGTATCCTGAATGCTGAGCGTTTGATCAACCCAGCCGAGCCATCTTCGCAAATGATCACGGGAATAGTCCGTCAGCTGAAAAAGAAGGGCAGCCTCTTTTTTCTCGACCAGCTTTAAATAGATATCATGATCGACTTGCAAAAAAAACATGGTTGACCCCCCTTACAAGAACTGAAAGAACAGAAGTGAGTATAACTTGAATTTCATATTTTTTCCATATGACTAAAGGTGAGTGCTATTCTTATTTTTGATATAATGTCAAAAGGATAAAATGGTTCGTTGCCTTTCTAAAAATGGAAGTGCGAGCAGGAGGAAAAGTGATGTTTGATTATCAACAGTGGAAACATGTGTTTAAGCTTGATCCCGATAAAGAGATTAGCGATAAAGAGCTTGAGGCGATATGCGATTCTGGAACGGACGCGGTTATTGTTGGCGGCACGAGCGGCGTAACGTTGGACAATACGCTCGATCTTTTATCAAGAATTAGAAAGTATGTCGTTCCTTGTGTACTGGAAGTGTCTACTATTGATGCCATTACCCCGGGATTTGACAGCTATTATATTCCAACCGTTTTAAACAGCAATGATCCGAATTACATAACGGGTTTGCAGCATAAGGCAATTAAGGAATTCGGCGACATTATGAACTGGAATGACATGGTTACGGAAGGCTATTGCATCCTCAATCCAGACTGTAAAGCGGCAAGACTGACAAAAGCCAATACAGACCTTTCAATTGACGATGTTGTAGCATATGCAAGAATGGCGGAAAAAATGTTTCAGCTCCCTATTTTTTACTTAGAGTACAGCGGAACATACGGGGATGTTGAAGTCGTTAAAGAAGTACGGAAAGTATTGAACAAGACGAAATTGTATTATGGCGGAGGGATCGAGTCCGAAGAACAGGCGCGGGAAATGGCGCTATTTGCGGACACGATTGTTGTTGGGAACATCATTTATGAAAACCTTGAGGCGGCGCTCAATACCGTTAAAGCCTTTAAAAAAGAGAATTGAATCTATTTGCTAAAAGAAGTATGATAAATATAAGAACAAACGTTTGGTGGTGAGCGATACATGAGTATGCATCAATTAATTGAAAAGTTATTATCCGGGCTAAATCCGGAACAAAAAGCAGCGGTGAAGAAGACGGACGGGCCGCTCTTAATTATGGCAGGAGCCGGGAGCGGAAAGACCCGCGTGCTGACCCATCGAATCGCCTACTTGCTCATGGAAAAGGAAGTAGCTCCGTGGAACATTTTAGCGATTACGTTCACGAACAAGGCAGCCAGGGAAATGAAGGAAAGGGTCGCGGCCATAACCGGTCCGACGGCGGAAGAAATCTGGATTTCCACGTTTCACTCGATGTGTGTCCGCATTTTAAGGCGGGACATTGACCGAATCGGCATTAACCGCAATTTTACCATTCTTGATTCAACCGACCAATTATCCGTCATTAAACAAATTTTAAAAGATAAAAACATTGACTCGAAAAAATTTGAGCCGCGAAGCATTTTAGGATCGATCTCTTCACTTAAAAATGAGCTTAAGACGGCGAAAGACCTTGCGGGCGCAATGAACGGCCCATATGAGAGCGTTGTTCATGACGTCTATGAAGAATATGAGAAGCGGTTGAAAAAGAACCATGCGCTTGATTTTGATGATTTAATTATGACAACCATTCAATTGTTCAAACGGGTTCCAGAAGTGTTGGAGTTTTATCAGCGGAAGTTCCAATATATTCATGTCGATGAGTATCAGGATACAAACCGCGCCCAATACGTGCTTGTTAAAATGCTTGCAGAGCGGTTCCGCAATCTTTGCGTTGTTGGGGATTCCGATCAGTCCATTTACGGATGGCGCGGAGCGGATATCGCCAACATACTTTCTTTTGAGAAAGATTATAGCGATGCGAGCGTCATTTTGCTTGAGCAAAACTACCGCTCAACGAAAAAGATTTTGGATGCGGCCAACCACGTAATCGAAAACAACATGAACCGCAAAGCGAAGAAGCTCTGGACCGATAATGATGAAGGGCAAAATATCGCTTACTATCAAGGGACGGACGAGCATGATGAAGCTCACTTTGTCGCAGGGAAAATACGGGAATTGACCTTGTCTGGAAAGAGGAAAAATTCGGATATCGCCATTTTGTACCGGACGAACGCGCAATCGCGTGTGATTGAGGAAGTGTTGATGAAATCGAATATTCCTTATAATATCGTCGGCGGGATCAAATTCTATGACAGAAAAGAGATTAAGGACATTCTGGCGTATTTGCGCCTCATTTCCAATCCGAATGACGATATAAGCATGCAGCGGATCATTAATGTGCCGAAACGCGGCATCGGCGCATCCACTGTCGATAAGATTTTACAGTATGGAGCGGATAATAACCTGTCCATGTTCCAGGCGCTTCAAGAAGTTGAGGAAATTGGGCTGAGCCCGCGTTTTACAAACGTGCTTCGTGAGTTTTCCGAACAAATTACGAACTGGAATCAAATGCAAGAGTACCTTTCAGTAACGGAGCTTGTCGAAGAAGTGCTTGAGAAGACCGGATACCGCGACATGTTGAAAAATGAAAAAACGATTGAAGCCCAGAGCCGGCTGGAAAATATCGATGAATTTTTATCGGTAACGACCGATTTTGAAAAGAGGAACGATGATAAAAGCTTAATTGCCTTTTTGACGGATTTGGCGCTTGTAGCCGATATTGATAAACTGGATGAAGACATGGAGCAGGAACAATCCAATAATAAGGTCGTTCTTATGACCCTTCATTCGGCAAAAGGCCTCGAGTTTCCAATCGTGTTCTTAATGGGGCTTGAAGAAGGGGTGTTTCCACACAGCCGGGCCCTTTTTGAAGAAAGCGAAATGGAAGAAGAGCGCCGTCTTGCCTATGTCGGGATCACACGCGCCGAGGAAGAGCTATATTTAACAAATGCCCATATGCGCACATTGTATGGCCGGACGAATATGAACGCCGTCTCACGGTTTATTAGCGAAATTCCGGAAGAATTGATTGATTCCTTATCAGCGAAAAAAGAAGCCCCCCCATGGGCAAAACAAGCGAACTCAGGACTTGAAAGCTATCGTCCGAAAGTGAAGCAAACGATGCCGAATTTCCAGACGAGCGGCGGGGAGAAACTGGACTGGAAAGTAGGGGATAAAGTGAAGCACCGTAAATGGGGAATCGGCACAGTTGTCAGCATGAAAGGCGAGGGCGATTCACTCGAACTTGACATTGCTTTCCCGCAGCCGGTTGGATTAAAGCGGCTGCTCGCGAAATTTGCCCCGATTGAAAAAGTATAGACAAACAATCTTTCTAGTGTTTATTACATGTGGTGACCCGGAAATTAAGTTTGTCGTAAGGAGTGGAATGAGTTTGAACGAGGAACAAGCAAAACAGCGCATTGACGAATTGCGAAACCTCCTTGAAAAATACAACTATGAATATTATGTATTGGATAAGCCGTCTGTGCCTGATTCCGAATACGATCAATTAATGAAAGAATTGATTGAACTGGAAAATAACCATCCCGGGTTGCGTGATCCGCACTCTCCATCTGTAAGGGTCGGCGGTGAGCCGCTCGATTTTTTTGAAAAAGTACAGCATGAAGTGCCGATGCTAAGCCTCGGAAATGCCTTTAATGAAAAGGATTTGCGGGATTTTGACCGCCGCGTCCGCGATGGCGTAGGCAATCATGTTTCGTATGTTGCCGAATTGAAAATTGATGGACTTGCCGTTTCTTTAACGTATGAAGACGGCCGGTTTGTCAGGGGCGCGACCCGTGGAGACGGGACGACCGGAGAAGATATAACGAGCAATCTGCGGACGATTCGCTCGATCCCGCTAAAGCTTAATCGCCCTCTTTCTCTTGAAGTCCGCGGCGAAGCGTTCATGCCGAAGCGTTCGTTTCAAAGCTTAAATGAACACCGCAAGCAAGAAGGGCAGGAGCTGTTTGCCAATCCGCGTAACGCAGCAGCCGGATCGTTAAGGCAGCTTGATCCGAAGATTGCCGCAAGCCGCAATCTCGATATCTTTTTATACGGAATTGGCAAGCTTACGGGCGAAGAGGTTGGTTCACATAGCGAAGGATTGGAACTTCTGCAAGAGCTCGGATTAAAGACGAACCCGGAATGGAGACGCTGCGCAACCATTGACGATGTCATTGAATTTGTGAACGGATGGCAAGAGAAACGCCCGGATCTTCCGTATGAAATCGATGGCATCGTCATTAAGGTCGATTCCCTTTACCAGCAGGAAGAGCTTGGGGCGACCGCGAAAAGCCCGCGCTGGGCGATCGCTTACAAGTTTCCTGCGGAAGAAGTCGTGACGAAGCTTGAGGACATCGAATTAAGCGTTGGCCGGACAGGAGTCGTTACCCCGACAGCGATTTTGCAGCCGGTTGTAGTTGCCGGAACGACGGTAAAGCGGGCATCACTTCATAACGAAGATTTAATCAGGGAAAAAGACATTAAGCTTGGCGATTTCGTCGTTGTCAAAAAAGCCGGCGATATTATACCGGAAGTCGTTAATGTGCTCGTCGACCGACGTACCGGTGAAGAACGGGAATTTCATATGCCGACACATTGTCCGGAATGTGAAAGCGAGCTTGAACGGTTAGAGGGAGAAGTGGCATTAAGATGCTTGAACCCGCAATGTCCCGCTCAAATTCGCGAAGGCTTGATTCATTTCGTATCAAGAAACGCGATGAACATCGATGGTCTTGGTGAAAAAGTGATCGCGCAATTGTTTAGGGAGCAATTAATTCATGATGTTGCTGATTTATACAGGTTGAAGAAAGAAGAGCTGCTGCAACTGGAGCGGATGGGCGAAAAATCCGTTGACAATTTGTTGAACGCTATTGAAAAATCAAAAGAAAACTCATTGGAACGATTGCTATTCGGCCTTGGGATCCGCCATGTCGGGGCGAAGGCTGCGAAAACAATCGCCCAAACATTTGAAACGATGGACCAATTAATGAATGCATCTAAAGAAGAGTTGATGGCGATTGATGAAGTCGGAGAGAAAATGGCGGATTCGGTTTCCGTTTATTTTAGCAAGCCGGAAGTCGTTGAACTGATTAACGAACTGAAATCGTTCAATGTCAATATGGAGTACAAAGGGCCAAAAGCGGTTCGGGCGGAAGATGTCGATTCTTATTTTGCCGGAAAGACGATCGTGTTGACTGGAAAACTGACAGTTTTAACGCGAAATGAAGCAAAAGAAGCGATTGAGCGTCTTGGCGGCAAGGTAACAGGAAGCGTCAGCAAAAATACAGACCTTCTCATCGCAGGGGAAGATGCCGGATCCAAGCTTGCTAAGGCACAAAGCCTCGGCATTGAGACATGGACGGAGCAACAATTCGTAGAGGAGCTTAAACAATAACAATCAAAAAAATAACCGCGATAAACTAGAGGAGTGTAAAAAACATGATAAAGCGGATGAGCTTCATCTTCTTAAGCTCCCTTTTACTATTAACAGGCTGTTTTAATAAAGACAACCTGCAGCAAGAAAAAGAAGTAGTGAAACAAAAAGGGAAAAAAGAGGAGAAAGCAATCATTACCGGAGAAATTAAAACAGGGGAAAACTATTACCGCAGCATTTATCCGTTTGAACCAGGAGCTGCAAGGGGCTTAATTAAGTTTGGAGTCGATAACAGGCTGGATATTGATGAGTTTGAATTGGGATTAATGCGTGTCGCCCAGCAAAAATTCAGCACAGATAAATACTTCCTCCAAGAAGGACAATATCTCGATGAAACGACAGTCAACAACTGGCTCAAGCGAAAAGACGACAAGATTGAAAAAAATTCAAACTCCACAATGGACCAAAAAGGATTGAATCCGGCGCTCGGTATAAAAAAGGACGCGCCATATAAACAGGTGCTTGAGGCGGAAAAAAAGAATCCAAAATTCTTATCGTATGTACTTGAGCAAAACTACCTCGTCCAAAGCGGAAAAGGAAAAGTGAAGCTTGGCGGCGTTGTAGTCGGCCTATCCTTTAATTCCCGTTATTATTATAAAGTAACGGATAAAGGCTTGATTTATAACGGCGATGTCGAGCTTGACCCGTCGGCCGTAAATCGGGAGGCGAAAAAAATCGGCCAGGAAGTGTTGAAACGTCTGCGGCAAAATCCGAGCCTTGCCCATGTGCCGATCGTCATTGCCCTATATCAAGAGGCGGAGAAAGATTCAGTGACGCCAGGACACTTTTTTGCCTATGCATCGGCAGATACCGACAGCACCTCGTTAAGCAGCTGGAACTCGATTAACGAGAGATACTACCTTTTCCCATCCGATGAAGCGAAAAAGAAAAAAAGGGACGATTCAGCCAGCTTTGATACGTTTAAAGCAGAAATTCAAGATTATTTCCCGAACTACATCGGTGTTGTTGGAAAAGGCTTGTATGAAGGTGACACGCTTAAAAACTTGAACATTGAAATTCCAATTCAATTTCAAGGGAAAGCGGAAGTCGTATCGTTTACCCAGTTCATCGCGACAAGAGCAATGGAAAAACTTCCAAACGTACCTGTTACGATTTCGATCACCTCAGGCGTGAATCAGCCGGAAGCATTAATCGTAAAAGAAACGGAAGATAAAGAACCGTTTGTTCATATTTATCGATAATAAATAGGGGCTTTCCGTACAGGAAGAGCCCCGAAATTTATTTTCATTCAATGTCGTTTCTATTTATTCAATATTCTCGTTTCGAGGAGGATTCCTGCAATTCCGACTATTTCTCTTTGTTTGAACTGCTACTTTTAATGCGCTAGAATGGACATGTAATGAACAATTGTAACCGCTTTAGCGATTAGGAAGCTAGTTCAGCTTCTAGTTAACAGAATGTAGGAGGGAATTAAATGACTGTCGAATACAAACACGAACCATTTACGGATTTTAGTATTTCGGAAAATAAATCAGCCTTTGAAGAAGCGTTAAAGCTTGTCAACTCGCAATTAGGACAGGACTTTCCGCTCGTGATCGGTTCAGAGCGCATCACGACCGACGAAAAGATCGTTTCCATCAACCCGGCCAATAAAGAAGAAGTCATTGGCACGGTTTCAAAAGCGAACAAGGAACTTGCGGAAAAAGCGATGCAAGCCGCCCTTTCTACATTTGAAACATGGAAAAAATGGAAGCCAGAAGCGCGCGCAAACATCCTTTTCCGCGCGGCCGCGATCATTCGCCGCCGCAAGCACGAATTCTCCAGCTACCTTGTAAAAGAAGCAGGGAAGCCGTGGAAAGAAGCCGATGCGGATACAGCGGAAGCGATTGACTTCCTTGAGTACTACGCCCGTCAAATGGTGAAGCTCAAAGACGGCGTGAAAGTGAACAGCCGTTTCGGTGAAATCAACACGTTTAACTACATTCCACTCGGTGTCGGCATCATCATTTCGCCATTCAACTTCCCGCTGGCGATCATGGCTGGAACAACAGTTGCGGCGATCGTTGCCGGAAATACAGTGCTATTAAAGCCATCAAATACAACGCCGGTCATTGCGGCGAAATTCGTAGAAGTGATGGAAGAAGCAGGCCTTCCTGCCGGCGTTCTTAACTTCGTTCCTGGAAGCGGTTCTGAAATCGGCGACTACCTTGTGGACCATCCGAAAACGCGTTTCGTATCATTCACCGGTTCCCGCGATGTCGGCTGCCGCATTTACGAACGTGCTGCCAAAGTGCACCCTGGCCAAATCTGGCTGAAGCGCGTCATTGCGGAAATGGGCGGAAAAGACGCGGTTGTCGTTGACAAAGAGGCGGATTTAGAATTAGCGGCTTCCGCGATCGTTTACTCCGCTTTCGGCTTCTCCGGACAAAAATGTTCCGCAGGCTCCCGCGCGATTGTCCATCAGGACGTGTACGATGAAGTGCTAGAAAAAGCCGTTGCCCTGACAAAAACATTGACGGTCGGCAATCCGGAAGATGTGAACACTTACATGGGTCCAGTCATTGACCAGGCCGCGTACAACAAAATTATGAAATACATTGAAATCGGCAAACAAGAAGGGCGCTTAATGACAGGCGGTGAAGGGGACGACTCCAAAGGCTACTTCATCCAGCCAACGATCATTGCCGATGTAAAAGAAAACGACCGCTTAATGCAAGAAGAAATTTTCGGACCGGTTGTCGCGTTCTGCAAGGCGCGTGACTTCGATCATATGATGGAAATCGCGAACAACACCGACTACGGCTTAACAGGCGCGCTCATTTCGAACAACCGCGAGCACATCGAACGCGCAAGAGAAGAGTTCCATGTCGGCAACCTTTACTTCAACCGTGGATGTACAGGCGCGATTGTCGGCTACCAGCCATTTGGCGGCTTCAACATGTCAGGAACCGACTCAAAAGCGGGCGGCCCTGACTACCTCATCTTGCATATGCAAGCGAAGACGACAGGCGAACAGCTTTAAATTTTTTGCAAACCTCTCCAAAAGCGGAGAGGTTTTTTGCATTTAATCAAACGTTTGTTTAAAAAGGAAAAGAAGCTGTCCATACATAAACCCCCACCAATTGGAAAACTTAAAACCAAGTGAGGTGGGATGGATATGACTGACAAAGATAAAAATGAAAACGAAAAATTGGATTCGCCCATTTTAGATGAAACACAGCCGCATCAAATAGAGGCTCCATCGTTTAAAGGAACCGGGATCAAGATGCAGCAGCCGTTTGTTAATCGCTATGGTGTCGTGATCGGAGACAGTAAATACAACTCGGAAAACTCTCCATTAAACAATTGGAGTACGGAAACTGATCCCGAGATCATGTCAGGAGACGAATGGGTTCACCCGACAAACGATATCGGCTGGAATACGGCCGAAAATAAGGAGCTATTAGAAGAAAAGGTCAAACCGCAGGGGGTTCCATTCATGCACCCGGCTAAAGACGTGTCATACCGCAAAGATTAGACATCCACAATCACGATTGTGGATGTCTTTTTAAACGTTTAAATTTTTGAAGTAGAGGACAATTTTCCTTGCACGAAAGAAGCCACTGAAAAAGTTCCTTTTAATAAAAAACTAAAATTTTTGAAAAACCAAAACCCAAAAAAACAGTATTTTTCACTTAGGAAGTGGGGGATAGCATCATGTTTACAATGCATTTCGCTTACCAAAGTGGGGATGTATTTTTTAGGAAAAAGCATTTTTGAAAATTTCTTGGACTTTTTCAGTGGCCTCTGCACGAAACCCGAATTTGTCCTTTATCGCCGGTCTCAAGGACAAATTTTATGTCGAAGAGCCTGATTGTGTCCAATAGAACACGTCTCAAGGACAAATTTCCCATCAGGATGTCCAATTTTTCCCTTGAAGAACCCAGAAATGTTGTTTATTGTCTAAAACATATGATTTAATGTCCAAAATGTGTGCCTTATTGTCCGGAACACATATTTTATTGTCCAAACGCCAACTTTTATTGTCCGAACACTGATTGTTATTGTCCGAACTCAGGTTAATCATCGCCCACACGACGCCCGGGGTAAAAGGCGCTTTCCGGATTGAGCGGGTTTTCTTTTGCTGTTATCTCATCAGGCTTGATCCGGTAGACAACGGCAGCACTTCCGTAAGAAGAGCGGTATTTGTTCACATGCTGTTTCGCAAGCGGTTGATTATAGTATCCGGGCACATATTTATCAAGCATCGCTTGCAATGCGCCAGTTGCTTCATCTAGATCGGCAACGGGGCTGGCCTTGCCGAATAACATCACGCTCATGTAGGCTGTATCGGTTTTCGCCGGTACGGGATCGGCGATCGTGCCATACTCTGCGCAAACGGTGAAACAAACGCCCGGGTTTTCATTCATGATTTTGTTTTTCCTGCCCTCCTCTGCGCCATGAAAATAGATGGCATCATTCCACCAGACGAAGTTAAGTGGCACAACATAAGGCTGATGGTCGTCTGCAAGCCCTAATAAGCCGACCTTTGCCTGGCGCAAAAAACTGTCAATCTTCTCTTGATCATTACATTGTCTCAGTACATATCTCATAGGGATCATCTGCAATCCGCTCCTTTGTTTTTAAAAACAATTATAAAAACTATCTGTACACTACAAAAGATACAATTTATAATTTTCAAAACGGTACAGATTGGAGCGAACGATGTGGATGTCAGTCCAAATTTAAATGAAAATGACAATCAGCCCTTATATATCCAGCTTTATGAATATTTTAAAAAGCAAATTCAAGTTAGCGGACTTTCTGCTTCAACGAGGCTTCCATCCATCCGCCGGCTTTCCGATGATTTAAAAATAAGCAAAACAACGGTACAAATGGCGTATCAACAGCTTCTTGCAGAAGGGTATATTGAAAGCAGGGAAAGAAGCGGCTTTTATGTTATAAAATTAGAAGAGGAATCGTTTGGGAGCATTCTGCCTGCACAGCCCCTCGCCTCTTTTAAAACTGAAGTTGGCGGGAAACAGACACGTATACTTTACGATTTTTACATGTCAAATATTGATTTCAACCATTTTCCGTTTGACAGCTGGCGCAAATGTTCGAATCAATGCATCAGCCGTGATCATAAAGACTTGCTATCATACGGCGATAAACAAGGTGAACGTGGACTTCGCTATGAGCTTAGCAAATATCTTCGGCGGGCACGCGGCGTTAATTGCTCGGAAGAACAACTTGTGATCGGTTCAGGCACTCAGGTGGTCTTACAAATAATATGTCAACTTACCGGAATTGACGGGAAAAAAGTAGCGATGGAAGACCCGGGCTATCCCGGTGTGCGAAATGTGTTTCAGCATTTTCGCTTCGAAATTGAACCGATTCCTTTAGAGGAGGATGGAATTCACATTGATGCACTTAGCAAAAGCGGAGCGAAAATGGTTTACGTCACGCCTTCCCACCAATATCCGATGGGAATGGTCATGCCAATTGCGAAACGAATGAAACTTCTCCAATGGGCGGAAGAAAACGGAGGCTTAATTATTGAAGATGACTATGATGGGGAGTTTCGTTATCGGGGCAAGCCGATTCCTTCTCTGCAAGGGTTGGATGCTCACGGAAACGTCGTATATGTTGGAACCTTTTCAAAATCGCTCTTGCCCGGCATAAGAGTTAGCTATATGGTATTGCCAGAACGATTGCTTAATATTTACAAGCGCATGCTGTTCATGTATGACCAAACGGCTTCAAGATTCCATCAAAAAGCGTTACAAGGGTTTATCCAAAGCGGCGAATGGGAACGGCATATCCGCAGAATGCGCACCATTTATCAAAAAAAGCATACGGCACTGCTGGAAGCTATAAAAAGCATCATGAAAACCAACGTCACCGTTACCGGACAGGATGCAGGGCTACATATCGTTTTAAAAGTAAAAAGTGATAAGACCGCAGATCAGCTCGTGAAAATAGCGGAAGAAGCGGGTGTAAAAGTATACAGTACGACGCCAATGTGGCTGAAAAAGGATAGCGCCGGCGATCCTCTCATTCTTCTTGGCTTTGGTGGATTATCGTTAGAGGAGATTTCTGATGGAATTGAACGCTTAAATGCCGCCTGGACTCCGTATTACAGACATAGATAGCAAGGTTTAGAGAGATTGGTAGTAGACTCATATTATGGAAATTGGTAAAATATGTACAGGGGTTAAGATGGAGGTTTAAAAATGCCAAAAACAACATTGTACATCGTAAGGCATGGGCAAACAGAATGGAACGTGGAGAAACGAATGCAGGGTCGTAAAGATTCGCCATTAACCGAATTAGGAGAATGGCAGGCAAGGTGGCTGAGTGAAGCGTTAGCTCCTATTAAATTTGATGAAATTTATTCGAGTTCAAGCGGCAGGGCTGTCAAGACAGCAGAAATCATTAGTGGAAAACCAAAAGATCAAATAAAGGTAACAGATCAGTTAAAAGAAATGCATTTAGGAGTGTGGGAAGGGGAAATTCAAGCCACTATTCAGGAAAATGATCAAAAGCGGTTCTCGAGCTTCTGGAATGATCCGGAGCAATTTGAAGCAAATGGCGGGGAATCGTTTATCGATGTTCAAAAAAGAGTGTTGCCTGAACTTCAAAGAATCATCACAAATCATACAGGGAAGAACATATTAATCGTCACTCATACAGTTATTATAAAAATCTTGATGGCTTATTTTGAAGAGCGGCCTCTTTCAAAATTATGGGACCCTCCTTATATTCATCCGGCATGTTTATGCAAGGTAGAACTAGAAGAAGGAAAACACCGCATTTGCCTTCATGGAGACATCTCACACTATAAACATGAAGCGGTCGGCTTATATTAGAATAATAGTTTAACCTGCTAGATTTAAGGGTATGTACAATCTAGTGAAAATTTTGAAAAAGGATGATACTATGTGAAAAAAACAGGGTTTGTTTTATTGTCATTGGTTTTAGCGGCAATGGTTGTGATTCAGCCGAAAGCGGCAAAGGCAAGTTCATCTGCATCAGGGCTATACAATGCGATTTATAAAGCGTTTAATGAAGTAGATTCAGAGATTACGGTGACTAAATATCATCCAAGTACGACGACAGCTGCAAACACGATTAATGCGGTTTTACAAAAGCATCCGGAAATCTTTTATTACAAAAGCGGGCAGTACAAATATACAAAGACGAGCAGCGGAAAAATCACTAGCATTAAGCTCCGTTTTACGTATACCCATTCAAAGTCAACCATATTGAAAATGAAAAAAACGTTAAATAGTACGGCCAACCAAATTATTCGCAAACATGTGAAGTCGTCTTATTCCTCTTTTCAAAAAACAAAGGCGATTCACGATTATATTGTGACCCACAATACGTACAATGCCCAGACCCAAAGCGGCACGTATAAATATAATACGGCCTATAGCGCGCTCATCGAAAAGAAATCGGCTTGTAACGGTTATGCGCAGGCCATGCAGCTGTTGTTAAATAAAACAGGTGTGAAAAATTATTACGTGTACGGCAAAGCGAATAATGGGAAACAAACCGAGCTTCATGCATGGAATCTTGTGAATATGAACGGGAAGTATTACCATGTCGATGCAACATGGGACGACTATCCAAAAGATCATGGCCGTGTCGTCAGCTATCAATATTTTGGTGTAACAGACGGCGTGATGAAGAAAAACCATTCATGGAGTACAAAAGGTTTGCCGAAAGCAACAAGTACAAACTACCAGTACATGTGGAATATGCTTTTCCCTGTGAAAAAAGGGGACTACATTTATTACAGCAATGCACCCGATAAAAAGCTTTACCGGATCAAAGAAAACGGAACCGGAAAGAAGAGAATAACGGGCGACCGCGCGCTATGGCTAAATGAGAAGAACGGCTGGATTTATTTCAGCGACTATTCCCGTGGCGGCTATATTTACAAAATAAAAACCGACGGCTCCCATTTAACGAAAGTGAACAACGTCTGGTCGCAATATCTCTATATAAAAGGGAGCTACCTGTACTACACGAATGGCAATAATAACAAAACCTATAAAATTAAAATAGGATAATACCAGGACGAGAGACAAAGTCTCTCGTCCTTTGACTTTTCTGAATTCTAAAGTAGTGATGCAGTTGATTAAACCGTACGAACTCTGGTATCATCTATATATTGTGAATGTACAGTTTTGGAGGTGGCGAGCTTGTCTCGAATTTCAGAAGAACAGGTTAAACACGTGGCGCATCTTGCTCGGTTGGCAGTAAGTGAAGAAGAAGTGAAAATGTTCACCGAACAATTGGATGCGATTATCGGTTTTGCAGAAGAGTTAAACGAATTGGATACGGACAACGTGGAACTGACGACCCACGTTTTAGATTTAAAAAATGTGCTTCGCGAGGATGTTGTGAAAGATTCCGTTTCCCGTGAAGAGGCGCTTAAAAACGCTCCGGATCAAAAAGACGGTCAATTTAAAGTGCCGAACGTTTTAGAGTAGAGGAGGGACATCATGTCATTATTCGATAAAAAAGTTTCAGAACTGCATCAACTTTTACATAAAAAGGAGATTAGCGTAACGGATCTCGTTGACGAGTCTTATGCCCGGATAAAAGCAGTTGACGATCAAGTCAAAGCGTTTTTAACGTTGGATGAAGAAAACGCAAGGAAAAAAGCGAAAGAATTGGATGGAAAGTTAGGGTCAGGCGAAGAGCGCGGCCTTTTATTTGGCATGCCTATCGGGATTAAAGACAATATCGTCACAAAAGGCCTTCGCACGACATGTGCAAGCAAGCTATTATCCAATTTCGAACCGATTCATGACGCGACGGTTGTTGAACGATTACTTGCCGCCGAAGCGATTGCCATTGGAAAATTAAACATGGACGAATTCGCGATGGGGTCTTCCAATGAAAACTCTGGCTTTTTCCCGACCAAAAATCCATGGAATCTGGATTGTGTACCTGGAGGGTCAAGCGGTGGCTCGGCAGCGTCTGTTGCAGCCGGAGAAGTATTATTTTCATTAGGATCTGACACAGGGGGCTCGATTCGCCAGCCCGCTGCTTTTTGTGGAGTGGTCGGATTGAAGCCGACTTACGGTCTCGTCTCCCGTTACGGACTTGTGGCATTCGCATCATCTCTCGATCAAATTGGACCAATCACCCGGTCAGTAGAAGACAATGCTTACTTGCTGCAAACAATTGCCGGACATGATGCAATGGATTCCACTTCGGCAAATGTGGACGTGCCTGACTATTTATCGGCATTAACAGGCGATGTAAAAGGGCTGAAAATCGCCGTGCCGAAAGAATATCTCGGTGAGGGCGTAGATAAGGAAGTTCACGAGCGTGTATTAGAAGCTCTTAAAGTATTGGAAGGACTCGGGGCAACATGGGAGGAAGTGTCATTGCCTCATTCGAAATATGCTCTTGCTACTTATTACTTGCTATCCTCTTCAGAGGCATCAGCAAACCTTGCCCGATTTGACGGCATTCGTTACGGTGTCCGTTCTGACAATGGACAAAACTTGATTGACCTGTACAAGCAAACGAGAAGCGAAGGATTCGGGGATGAGGTAAAACGCCGCATTATGCTAGGAACATTTGCACTTAGCTCTGGTTATTACGATGCGTACTATAAAAAAGCGCAAAAAGTGCGGACATTGATCAAAAATGATTTTGATGAAGTATTGGCGAAATATGACGTTATTATCGGACCGACTGCGCCGACACCAGCGTTTAAAATCGGCGAAAAAACGAAAGATCCGGTCACGATGTACGTCAACGATATTTTGACGATTCCTGTTAACCTTGCCGGTGTTCCTTCGATTTCTGTTCCATGCGGGTTCTCTAAGCAAATGCCAGTCGGCCTGCAAATTATCGGAAAGCATTTTGATGAAAGCACGATTTACCGAGTTGCCCATGCGTTCGAACAGGCAACCGAACATCATAAGGCAAAACCGGAATTGGGGGTGTAATAGGATGAGCAATTTTGAAACAATTATTGGACTTGAAGTACATGTTGAATTGAAAACAAAATCAAAGATTTTTTGCGGTTGTTCAACCGACTTTGGCGCACCGCCAAATACCCATACATGCCCGATCTGTTTAGGGCATCCAGGGGTGTTGCCGGTCATGAACAAGCAGGCGGTTGATTTCGCGATGCGGGCTGCGATGGCATTGAATTGTAAAATTAACCGGGAAACAAAATTTGACCGGAAAAACTATTTTTACCCGGACAATCCGAAGGCGTACCAAATTTCCCAATTCGACAAACCGATTGGGGAGCATGGCTGGATTGAAATTGAAGTGAACGGAAAGAAAAAGAAGATCGGGATTACCCGCCTTCACTTAGAAGAAGATGCAGGTAAATCAACGCACGCAGAAGACGGATCTCATTCATTAGTCGACTTAAACCGTCAGGGAACGCCGCTTGTTGAAATCGTATCCGAGCCGGATATCCGCACACCGGAAGAAGCGTATGCGTACCTTGAAAAGCTGAAAGCGATCATTCAATATACTGGCGTTTCCGATTGTAAAATGGAAGAAGGTTCGCTCCGCTGTGATGCAAACATTTCCCTACGTCCGCTCGGCCAGGAAAAGTTCGGCACGAAAACGGAAATTAAAAACTTAAACTCGTTTGCCCACGTGCAAAAAGGTTTAGAATTTGAAGAAAAGCGCCAGGAGCAAGTGCTTCTTTCCGGCGGCGAAATCCTGCAAGAAACGCGCCGTTATGATGAAGCGTCGAAGAAAACCATTTTAATGCGCGTAAAGGAAGGCTCGGACGACTACCGTTACTTCCCTGAGCCGGATCTTGTTCATTTAAGCATTGACGAAGCCTGGATCGACCGGGTTCGTTCTGAAATCCCTGAACTTCCGGATGCCCGGAAAGCGCGCTATGTATCCGAGCTTGGACTTCCGGCTTATGACGCGATGGTGCTCACGCAATCGAAGAAAATGTCCGATTTCTTCGAAGAAACGATTGCAGCAGGCGCCGATGCGAAGCAAGCATCAAACTGGCTCATGGGTGAAGTGAGCGCCTACCTGAATACAGCTTATAAAGAAATCGATGAAACGCCACTTGAGCCGGCTGGCCTCGCGAAGATGATCAAACTGATCGCCGATGGCACGATTTCATCGAAAATCGCCAAAAAAGTGTTTAAAGAAATGATTGAAAATGGCGGAGACCCTGAGACGATCGTCAAGGAAAAAGGCCTTGTCCAAATTTCGGATGAAGGCGCGATCCGCGAAATCGTTATTACGGTCCTTAACAACAACGAACAATCGATCATTGACTACAAAAACGGAAAAGACCGCGCAATCGGCTTCCTTGTCGGACAGGTTATGAAAGAAACAAAAGGAAAAGCCAACCCGCCAATGGTCAACAAGCTCATTTTAGAAGAAATCGAAAAACGATAAAGCAAAGCCGCTGTACATGACGTGCAGCGGCTTTTTAACCTATTTCCAACCAATTAAAAATAGCCAATGTTGGCGATTTCCTATGGCAGTATTTTTCTTACTATGATCCTAAGACACCCCGAATACCTGAGTGGTCAAAGCATCAAGAAGAATGGTGGAAGGTCATACAATGTGTTACCGAACATTACCCGGATGCAAGAAACGGTTTCATTCACCGAGATTATCATCCGTGCAATGTCCTATGGGAGGATGGGCGCTTGACAGGCGTAGTCGACTGGGTTAACGCATGCATTGGCCCTGCCGGTGTCGATGCAGGGCATTGCAGCTTAAATTTAGCCCTTTTATATGGAGCGGACGACGCCGATTTCTTCTTAAACGCATATTAGGATGCGGCAGGTGACCATTTTGACTATCATCCATATTGGGAATTGAAAATGGCCTTTGAATTTTTGCCTGAACCGGTTGTTTATAAAGGCTGGATTGACAATGGAGTAAAAGGGCTATCAAACAAGCTTATGATGGAACGCATGGATGAATACATATTGAGCATACAAAAACGATTATAATGAAATATTAATTATATAAATAGAGCTTTTCGCCAAGTTAAAGCGTCACCTTAATGCTGTTTACACCTTATTGGCCTGGTGTTATACTGTCGAATGGTATTGAATACAGCAAGAGATTTTTAGAGGGTGTGAACAATTATGGCATCACTTTATCGAAAAATAATGTCATTAAATCCTAAAGTGATATTAGCGTTAGAGTATGTTGAGATTTTAGTCGGGGCAGCTATTGTCGGCCTGACTTTCAATCTTTTTCTTTTGCCAAATGAGATCGCGGCAGGAGGAATAAGCGGGTTAAGCACGATTCTTCATGGATTATTTGGATGGAGCCCGGCTATTGTTCAGTGGGCATTTAACATCCCGTTATTTTTCCTCGGGATCATTCTGCTTGGTAAAGATTTCAGCATTAAAACACTTGTCGGGACGGTTTTTTTGCCTCTTGTCGTTTTTTTAACGCAAAATGTTGAACCGCCGACATCTAATCCATTATTGGGCGCATTGTTTGGCGGAGTCGGGATTGGGTTTGGCCTTGGCATCGTTTTCCGCGGTAAAGGATCAACGGGCGGGACGGCGCTCATCGGCCAAATCATCCATAAATTTACTCATATATCATCAGGCATTTCAATGGTTCTTGTCGATGGATGTATTGTTATCTTATCCGCTGTCGTCTTTAGTCTTGAAAAAGCTTTATACGCACTTATCAGCATTTATTTGACCGGGAAAGTGATTGACATTGTCCAAATGGGATTCAGCAATTCCAAGATGGCGATTATTATTTCAGAACGGGAAGAAGAAATTCGCCAGGTCATTTTGAATGAAATTGACAGGGGAGTCACGAAGATTCCGGGTATTGGGGGCTATACAAATAACGATCGTCCGGTTCTTATGTGCGTCCTTGACCAGAGTGAATTGACGAAACTCAAACAAATCGTTGTGCGGGTCGATCCCGCAGCTTTCGTTATTGTATCAAACTCTGTTGAAGTGATGGGCGAAGGATTTCAAACATAAGAGAGGGGGCTGTCACAGAAAGTCATTGTTCGATGACTTCTGC
>NZ_JBBHZM010000032.1:0-42224 GCF_049843615.1 Fictibacillus sp. Mic-4
CAAATAATTTTTTATCATTGACAGTTTACGTTTGTCGCTGATATAATTTAAATTTTATTTTGACAAAATATATCGATTCATGTTATAATTTGTCTTAGTGAGGTGGAGCCGATATGGGTAAAACGATCGTGGACATAAAACGTGTTTTAGAGTCCAACGTGGGTAAACGACTTTCATTACGTGCAAACGGTGGCCGTCGTAAAACGATTGAACGTCTTGGCACGCTGGAAGAAACGTACCCAGCCGTATTTATTATCAAACTGGATCAGGACACCAATGCTTTTGAACGAGTTTCCTACAGCTATGCAGATGTATTAACGGAAACGGTTGAGTTAACTTTTTTAGATGATACCAACCAGGTGGTTTAAAGGGCAGTAAGAGATTATCTTACTGCTTTTTTTATTGGTTTGAAAAAGATCCTTTCCAAACCACTGCAAGATCAGGAATCGGATATTTCTCCATTTGCCGTTTCCAATTTTACATAACGTTAGCCGCCTGGCTCATACTATATGTATCGCATATTGTGAAGGGGGTTTGCATCATGGGAAGACGAAGAGGCATTATGTCCGAAAAATTCAAAGTTGAATTGGCAAAGGAACTCGGGTTTTATGATACCGTCCAAAAGGAAGGTTGGGGAGGCATACGCGCCAAAGATGCGGGAAACATGGTGAAGCGGGCAATTGAAATTGCTGAGAAAAACCTTGCCCAGAATAAATAATATGCGAGATCCCGGAGCTCTTTATAGCTCCGGTTTTCTTGTTTTTGTTTTTATATGATATGATAGCTTTAGCTTAATTTATAGTAGGGGAAGTTTGCATGAATGAAAAAAAGATATCGGTGAAAGCACCCGCTAAAATTAATCTTTCTCTTGATGTATTGGGAAAGCGTGAGGACGGGTATCATGAAGTAGAAATGGTTATGACAACGGTAGATTTGGCCGACAGGATCGAGCTGACGTTGCTTAAGGAAAATAAGATTGTCATTGAGTCAACGGGTGGGTTTGTCCCTCTTGATGCACGCAATCTTGCTTATCAAGCGGCATCGCTTTTAAAAGAAATGTACAACGTCAAAGAAGGGGTTCTCATACATATTACAAAAAACATCCCGGTCGCAGCAGGCCTTGCTGGAGGGAGCAGTGACGCTGCAGCAACGCTTAAGGGATTAAACGAAATTTGGGGGCTCGGTCTATCCATTGATCAACTTGCAGAACTCGGCGCTAAAATTGGATCCGACGTTTCATTTGCCGTTTATGGAGGAACAGCCATCGCCAGAGGACGAGGAGAAATCATCGAACATATTAAAACACCTCCGGCCTGCTGGGTGCTCCTTGCTAAACCACCAATCGGCGTGTCGACCGCTGAAGTATATCGAAAGTTAAACGTGAAAAAGATTAAGCATCCGAACGTCAAAAGCATGGTTGACGCGATTAACCGCCAGGATTATAAAGGGATTTGCGACAATCTTGGAAATGTGCTTGAAAGTGTCACATTGCCTAATTACCCGGAAGTTCGGCAAATAAAAGAGCAAATGATGCGTCTGGGAGCAGACGGCGTGCTCATGAGCGGAAGCGGACCGACGGTTTTCGGTTTATTCCAGCATGAATCAAGAGTGAACAGAGTGTATAACGGGCTCAGGGGATTTTGTAATGAAGTGTATGCCGTTCGTTTATTAGGCGACCGGGAGTGAGCCGCGTTTTTAGCTGCAAATGTAAATGCACTATCGAGCTATTGCTAAAAACCGTATAAAAATGGTATATTAACTTCAAATCATTCGGTTTTTTGGAGGGTCGTGATGAAGTTAAAACGAAGCGGCAGAATGGTCGATTTAACAACCTATTTACTGCACCATCCACAGCAATTAATTCCATTAACTTTTTTTGTTGAACGGTATGGGTCGGCAAAGTCGTCCATAAGTGAAGATTTGGCGATTATTAAAGAAAATTTTGAATGGCAAGGGATTGGCACCATCGTAACGATTCCGGGGGCTGCCGGAGGCGTGAAATATATTCCCTCCATGTCCAAAAAAGAAGCGACAACGATTATTCATGAGTTGATTACCTTGCTTGAAGATCCGAGCCGAATTTTGCCTGGCGGCTATTTATATGTTACTGACATCATCGGTAATCCGAGGCTGGTAAACCAAGTCGGGGCTTTGTTTGCCTCCGTTTTTGCGGGCAAGAAAATTGATGTGGTCATGACGATTGCTACAAAAGGGATTCCTTTAGCTTATTCAGTTGCCTCTTTATTGAATGTACCGGTTGTAATTGTAAGAAGCAACAGCAGAGTAACCGAAGGATCAACCGTCAGCATTAATTATGTATCCGGCTCGACAAAGCGAATTCAAACGATGGCTCTGGCAAGGCGAAGCATTCAAAAAGATGCAAATGTGCTCATTATTGACGATTTTATGAAAGCAGGAGGCACCATTAAAGGGATGATTAGCCTTCTTAATGAGTTTCAGGCACATGTAGCGGGTATCGGCGTGCTTGTTGAAGCTGAAGATGTATCCGAACGCCTTGTGGATGATTATGTTTCCATTACCCGTTTGGCGAAAGTAGATGAAAAAGAAAAGCGGATTGAAGTCGAAACGGGAAATTATTTTAATCAATTTGAGGAGGAACAGAAATGAAAAAGGTTGAAACATCTAACGCGCCAGCTGCAATTGGTCCATACTCTCAAGGAATGATCGTTAATAACGTCTTTTACAGTTCAGGGCAAATTCCTTTGAAGCCGGATGGAACGCTCGTAGAAGGAGATATTGTCGCTCAAACCCACCAGGTATTTGCCAATTTAAAAGCGGTATTGGAAGAAGCGGGTTCTTCTTTAGATCAAGTCGTTAAAACAACGGTTTTTATAAAAAATATGGACGACTTTGGGTTAATTAATGATGTGTACGGCCAATATTTCAGTGACCATAAACCGGCCCGCTCCTGCGTAGAAGTGGCAAGACTGCCAAAGGATGTCCAAATCGAAATCGAAGTCATTGCACTTGTAAAATAAAAAAAGAAAAAACACTGTTTGAAACAGTGTTTTTTCTTTTTTGTCCAGCGCAAGCAGCCCGGCCCTTCGAGTTTCGGTCTGCTTCCCTAAGGCGGCAGCCACGAGCATCTACTTCACGAATAAGCTTCGAGTTGTCTCGTGTGCTACAGGCTTCTGTGCTTCTCGTGTAGAAAAAGAGACATTGAGGATGAGGCGCAAGCAGCTGTCGGGGCTAAGCGGGGTGCTTGCGCTTTTCTTTTTTGCATAATTTTTAAAAAATTTTTTGTTTTGAAGAAGGATTCTGCGATTAAATGGAGAAATGATGTAATACGTTCTTATTTATGGAAAAAGGTGGTGTTTTAAAATGGAAGTGACTGACGTTAGATTACGACGCGTCAATACAGAAGGACGTATGAAAGCAATTGCATCCATTACAATTGATCATGAATTTGTGATTCATGATATTCGGGTGATCGATGGAAACAACGGAATGTTCGTTGCGATGCCAAGCAAAAGGACGCCGGATGGAGAATTTCGTGATATTGCCCACCCCATTACTTCAAGCACACGCGAAAAAATTCAAGATGCGGTGCTAACCGAATATCACCGAATGGGTGAAATTGAATCTGCGTTTGAAGAAGCAGGCGCATCGTAAAAAAAATAGAAAATTCATGGAACTCCGTATTTTTTCGGGGTTCTTTTTAGTTTTGTCAAAATTAGACAATAGAATGACAAATCCTTCACACTCCTTGAAAAGCAAGTAATTATAAGATATATTCGTAGTGGAATAAAAGGAGATTACCAAAGTGGAGGTTCATAATGATAAATCGATATGCAGTTGTATTGGCTGCAGGTCAAGGGACAAGAATGAAATCCAGTCTATATAAAGTGCTTCATCCGGTTTGCGGCAAACCGATGGTTCAACATGTCATTGACCAATTAAATGAATTGGAAGTCACCAAAATTGTGACGGTTATTGGACATGGGGCAGAGAAAGTGAAAGAGTCGTTAAGTGGAAACACTACTTTCGTATTGCAAGAGAAGCAGCTTGGAACGGCTCATGCTGTCATGCAAGCAGAAAGCGAAATCGGTTCTTCTGAAGGGCTTACGCTTGTTGTATGCGGGGATTCACCGCTTATTCAGGCGGAAACGATTAGAAAGTTGATGGAAGAACATGAAAAGGCAAAAGCGAAAGTAACCGTTTTAACGGCAAAGGCAGAAGATCCGACCGGTTATGGAAGGATCATTCGGGACGCTATCGGCAATTTAGAACGAATCGTCGAACAAAAAGATGCGAGTGCTGAGGAAAAGGCAGTGCAAGAAATCAATACAGGCGTCTTTTGCTTTGACAATAGAACATTATTTGAGGCTTTGAAAGAAGTTAATAATAATAATGCGCAAGGCGAATATTATTTGCCTGACGTGATCGAGATTATCCGGAAAAAGGGAGAGATTGTAACCGCTTGCCAGGCAGCTTCATTTGAAGAAGCACTTGGTGTGAATGATCGGGTTGCGCTTTCTAAAGCCGAAAGTTTAATGAGAAAACGCATTAACGAAAAACATATGAGAAATGGCGTAACGATCATTGATCCGGATCATACGTATATTTCCGCGGATAGCGTCATTGGACGTGATACGGTCCTTTATCCGGGAACCATTATTTCAGGAAAATCTGAAATAGGCGAGAATAATAGTATTGGACCAAACACAGAAATTAAAGATAGCACGATCGGAAATGGAAATGTCATTCGCCAATCCGTCGTTCATGATAGTACAATCGAGCACTTTGCAACAATTGGGCCATTTGCTCACATTCGTCCGTTATCTACAATTAGTGAAAAAGTGAAAATAGGGAACTTTGTTGAAGTGAAAAAGTCAACAATGGCCAGTGGAAGCAAGGCCTCTCATTTAAGCTATATTGGCGATGCCGAAATCGGAAAAGATGTGAATCTTGGTTGCGGCTCAATTACGGTAAATTATGATGGTGTCAATAAATATAAAACGAAAGTAGAAGACGGTGCCTTTATCGGCTGTAACTCCAATCTTATCGCGCCTGTTACCGTTGGCAAAAATGCCTATGTCGCAGCCGGCTCTACCGTGACAAACGACGTTCCCGATGAGTCGCTGGCAATTGCCCGCGCAAGGCAAACGACAAAGGAAAATTATGCTGTAAAATTAAAAGAAAAACAACAAGAACGTTAAATGGTTTATCTTAAATTTTTTAATTCACGGAAGGAATGGATGTAAATGGCAACCTATAATGACCCTAAATTAAAGGTCTTCTCACTCAATTCAAATCCCGAATTAGCTCAAGGGATTGCAGATCATATCGGAATCGAACTCGGCAAATGTTCAGTTACTCGATTTAGCGACGGTGAAGTTCAAATCAACATTGAGGAAAGTATTCGCGGTTGTGAAGTATATGTCATTCAATCAACAAGCAACCCGGTAAATGAACATTTAATGGAGCTATTAATTATGATTGATGCGCTAAAACGCGCTTCAGCAAACACCATTAATGTTGTAATGCCGTATTATGGGTATGCGCGTCAAGACCGAAAAGCACGCGCCCGTGAGCCAATTACAGCCAAACTGGTTGCAAACTTATTAGAAACAGCAGGGGCGACGCGCGTCATCGCGATTGATTTGCATGCTACGCAAATTCAAGGGTTTTTTGACATCCCGGTGGATCAATTATTAGGTGTCCCCATTTTATCCGATTACTTTAAAAGCAAAGATTTAGAGGATATTGTCATCGTTTCACCGGATCACGGCGGTGTAACCCGTGCACGGAAAATGGCGGATCGCTTGAAAGCACCGATCGCTATCATTGATAAGCGGCGTCCACGTCCAAACGTCGCTGAAGTGATGAACATTGTCGGTAATATTGAAGGAAAAACGGCGATTATTATCGATGATATTATTGATACGGCTGGTACAATTACGCTTGCGGCGAATGCATTGGTTGAAAACGGTGCGAAAGAAGTTTATGCGTGTTGTACACATCCGGTACTATCAGGACCTGCAATGGAACGCATTCAAAATTCAAAGATTAAAGAACTAGTTGTAACCAATACGATTGTTCTCCCAGAAGAAAAACGAATCGAAAAAGTGAGCCAACTTTCGGTCGCGCCACTATTAGGAGAAGCCATTATTCGCGTTCATGAACAGCTTTCCGTGTCTAAGCTTTTTGATTAAATGAATGAAATCACCCTTCCAAAAATGGGTTTGAAACTTCCTGAAAACGGGTAAAGTGAAAGAGAGACTCTTATTTTAGGAAGGGTGAAAGTATTTATGGCAACAACATTAAATGCGATTAATCGAAACCACTTTAAACGGTCGTACAAGCATAGGCTTCGGGAGGAAGGAAATGTTCCATCTGTTTTATATGGAAATGGGACAGACCCGCGAAATCTTGCGGTTCAAGAAGTAGAGTTTATTAAAGTCCTTCGTGAAGTTGGAAAAAACGGCATTATCTCGTTAAAGACGGAAGATAATGAAACGTTTAATGTAATGGTTCAGGATATGCAAAAAGATTCATTAAAAGACTCGCTCACCCATATTGACTTTCTTGTCGTTGATTTAAAGAAGAAAATTGAGGCTGATGTTCCGGTACATGTAACCGGAGAATCTCCAGGTGTTAAAGAAGGCGGCGTGTTGCAGCGTGTTCTTCATACGGTCAAAGTGAAGGCATTGCCTAACGAGCTGCCAGAACAGATTGACGTTCATATCGACCAATTAATGATTGGCGACTCTCTCGTTGTAAATGATCTCCCGCAATCGGCTTCCTATGAAATTCTTAATGATGAAAATGAAGTCGTCTTAACCGTTTTGCCTCCGACCGTTCCTGAAACGAACGAGGCTGAACAAGATGGAGATGATAAGGCCGGAGAAGCCATAGATGCTGAAGACAAAGAACCATCCGCTTAAATAAATTGTGGAAAACGCAAGCCACTTGAGCTTGCGTTTTTTTCGCATTTATGTGGATATGATGTATAATAAAGTGATACTAGTAGCGACACTAAAAGGTGAGGATCAAATTGAAATTGTTTGTAGGTCTAGGTAATCCTGGAAGGGAATTTGAAAAAACCCGTCATAACATTGGGTTTATGGTGATAGATGAGTTGTCAAAAAAATTCAATATCCCATTAAATCAATCGAAACATAAAGGCCTCTACGGATCGGGTATTGTTAACGGTGAAAAGGTCTATTTATTAAAGCCGCTCACCTATATGAATTTATCCGGGGAATCCGTGCGCCCGTTTCTTGATTATTTTTCGATACCGATTGAAGACTTTGTCGTTATCTATGATGACCTTGATACGGCGGTTGGAAAGCTTCGCCTGCGAACAAAAGGGAGTGCAGGTGGCCATAATGGCATTAAATCCATCATAGCCCACTTAGGCACACAGGAATTTAATCGCATTCGTTTTGGGATTGACCGGCCTAAAAATGGTGAGCCTGTAGCGAAGTATGTGTTAAGTAAGTTTCTTCCTGAAGAAGTGGAAGTCATCGAATCGTCCATTGAACGGGCGCTAGAAGCTTGTTCTCTTATGTTAACGGAATCATTTGACAGAGTGATGAATAAATTTAATGGCTAAGACAATATACGTTTAAAACGGTTATGCCCGTATATGGAGCCTTCGTTCTGCTCATACTAACAATAGGTGCGTAAAGAACGAAGGAGGCTGTTCGAATGGCAATACATTATACGTGCAAGCATTGTAAACATCGAATTGGAACGTTAAATGATGTAGAGTTAACGTCACAACAGTTAGGCTTTCACGAGCTGACACATGAAGAACGCCAGGAGATGATCGTGTATGATAATAAAGGGGATATTCATGTGAAAACAGTTTGTGAAGACTGTCAGGAAGCGCTTGATCGAAATCCGGATTATTATGCATTACATTCATTTATTCAATAAAGGAAATTTGCTTTGGTGACCAACCAAGGCCTTTTTCTATGTTTGTACTTTTGGTTAGATCCATTAAGGGGAGGTTAAAATGCAAGGTTTAAAGCACTATTTCAGCAAGGGGGAAGATTTTCGTGCTGTTTTAACAGGGCTCGACGAAGGTTTAAATGAACAGCTTGTTGCTGGACTTTCCGGTTCTGCACGTACGCTATTAATCGCCTCACTCTATGAACATACAAATCAACCCCAGCTTGTTATCACCCATAATTTGTATCAAGCTCAGAAACTATATGATGATTTATGCAGCCTACTTCCTGAAAATGAAGTTTATCTTTATCCGGTCAATGATGTCATTTCATCGGAAATGGCCATCGCCAGTCCTGAATTAAAAGGGCAGCGGCTTGAAGTTTTAAATTTTTTATTAAATACGAAAAAAGGAGTCATTATTGCCCCGGTAGCGGGTGTACGCCGCTATTTGCCGCCGGTTGACCGATGGAAAAAAAGTCAGCTGGCGTTTTCAATCGGGATGGAGGTTGACTTAGACCATGTACTCAAGACACTAGTAGCTATTGGCTATGACCGTGTCGGCATGGTGTCGAGCCCGGGTGAATTTAGCGTGCGCGGGGGCATTATTGATATTTATCCATTAACGGAAAAACTTCCTGTGCGGATTGAATTATTTGATACAGAAGTAGATTCTATTCGTTATTTCGAAGCGGATACGCAGCGCTCGGAGGAAAAAATAACGGAAATTACAATTGGACCGGCGGAAGAACTTCTTTTATATGAAGAAGAGTTTGCCAGAGGTGTCGGCAAGATAGAAGACGGCCTTGCCAACACGTTGAAGAAGATCAATGATAAAAATGTAAAAGAGTTGCTCATCGAGCGAATTACGGCGGAAATCGACCAATTAAAAGAAAAACAAAGCTTTCAAGGTATATACAAGTATATTTCACTTTTTTACGAAAAACCGGCTACTCTACTAAACTACCTTTCGAACAATGCCATCGTCATCATGGATGAAGTTGGCCGTATTCAAGAGATGTTTAGTCAGCTTGAAAAAGAAGAAGCGGAATGGCATACGACCCTCCTTTCTCAAGGGGAAATTTTAGCAGACATCCGTCTGGCTCCTGATCTATTAATACCGGGGGGCAAAATTCCATTCCCAATTATTTATCTCTCTCTATTTTTACGCCATATTCCGCATACACACCCGCAAAATATAGTAAATGTCGAATGTAAGGGAATGCAAAATTTCCATGGACAGCTTCATGTATTAAAAGGTGAACTGGAACGTTGGAAAAAAGGGGATTATTCGGTAGTTTTTCTCGCTGCAGATAAGGAGCGTGCGGATCGTTTAGAAAGAGTGCTTGCGGATTACGACATGACAGCAAGTCTGGTCAGCGGGCAAACGGAATTGCGGCCGAAAGTCAATCATATTATGATCGGCGAGCTGGCAAGCGGATTTGAATCGACAAAGCAAAAACTTGTCGTCATAACGGAAGAGGAAGTTTTTACAAAGAAAGCAAAAAGACGCCCAACGAAACAAAAAATGTCGAATGCCGAACGGATCAAAAGCTATTCCGAGCTGAAGGTTGGCGATTACGTTGTTCATGTCAATCACGGCATCGGGAAATACCTTGGCATTGAAACACTTGAAATTAACGGCGTCCATAAAGACTATTTGAATATTCAATATGCAGGCAATGACAAGCTGTATGTACCTGTAGAACAAATCGATCAGGTACAAAAATTTGTCGGCTCTGAGGCAAAAGATCCGAAAATTTATGCGCTTGGCGGAAGTGATTGGAAAAAGGTAAAAAGCCGGGTGAAGTCATCGGTTCAGGACATTGCGGATGACTTGATTAAACTATATGCAGAACGTGAAGCGAGCGTTGGCTATGCCTTTTCAAAAGACGGGGCCGAACAGCAAGAATTTGAAGCGTCCTTCCCTTATCAGGAAACGGAGGACCAACTGCGTACGATCAATGAGATTAAAGAAGATATGGAACGGCCACGTCCGATGGATCGTTTGCTTTGCGGCGATGTCGGTTATGGAAAGACTGAAGTTGCCATTCGCGCCGCTTTTAAAGCCGTCATGGATGGAAAGCAAGTTGCTTTTTTAGTTCCGACGACCATTTTAGCGCAACAGCATTATGAAACATTCCGCGGGCGGTTTGCCGACTTTCCGGTGACGATCGGTTCGTTAAGCCGTTTCCGAACGAGAAAAGAGCAAAATGAAGTGATTAAAGGACTGAAAAACGGCACAGTCGACATTGTCATCGGAACCCATCGATTGTTATCAAAAGATGTGCAATATAATGACCTCGGTCTTTTAATTATTGATGAAGAACAGCGATTTGGGGTTTCCCACAAAGAGAAAATTAAGCGATTAAAAGCAAATGTCGATGTTTTAACGTTAACGGCGACGCCTATTCCGAGAACGCTCCATATGTCGATGCTTGGCGTTCGCGATTTGTCAGTGATTGAAACGCCACCGGAAAACCGCTTTCCGATTCAAACCTATGTTGTCGAATATAATGCTTCATTAGTCCGGGAAGCGATCGAGCGTGAACTTTCCAGAGGCGGTCAAGTATACTTCCTTTATAATCGGGTCGAGACGATCGAGCGAATGGCCGAACAAATCTCAACACTCATCCCTGATATTCGGGTTGCCTATGCCCATGGGCAAATGACGGAGAATGAGCTTGAATCGGTCATGCTTGAGTTTTTAGAAGGCAATTTCGATGTTCTTGTCTCAACGACGATCATTGAAACCGGTGTCGATATTCCGAATGTAAATACACTAATTGTCTATGATGCAGACAAAATGGGCTTATCCCAGCTTTATCAGCTCAGGGGGCGTGTAGGGCGCTCAAACCGCGTCGCTTATGCTTACTTTACGTATCAACGGGATAAAGTACTAACAGAAGTAGCGGAAAAGCGGCTACAGGCCATAAAAGAATTTACCGAGCTTGGATCCGGCTTTAAAATCGCCATGCGTGATTTATCGATCCGCGGGGCAGGAAACATCCTTGGTGCGCAGCAACACGGATTTATCGATTCTGTTGGTTTTGACTTATACTCGCAAATGCTTCAAGAGGCCATTAATGAGCGTAAAGGCTTGAAAAAAGAAGAACAGGATGAACCAATAGAAATTAATATTGAAGTTGATGCGTATATTCCTTCAAGCTATATCGAAGACAGCAAGCAAAAAATCGATATGTACAAACAATTTAAAGCTGTGCGTTCTCTTCAAGACGTCGATGAGCTTCATGATGAATTAATCGACCGTTTCGGGGAATATCCAGAAGAAGTGGAATGTCTCTTGCTTATTGCGACCATTAAAGAACTTGCGAAGCAGGAAGGCGTCGTCTCGATTGGGCAAAAGGGCGATGTGATTACGATGTTGCTTTCAAAAGAAGCGACAACAAAGGTTGATGGCGCCAAACTGTTTGATGTCGTCAATAAAATTGGCCGTTTTATTAATCTAGGCATGGAACAGGATCAATTGAAAGTCGTTCTGACGAAAAAACGGATTTCAGATAAAGAGCTTCTAAAGGCAATGGAACAGGTCTTGAGAAAATTGAAATCGGTAAAAAAAGAAAAAGCTAAGGTTGCGCCAATAAAAGCCGAAAAATAACGAATAGGCTTCCCGGGCAAAAGCAATTTCTTTCGTGTATAGAACTGATGATGTAACAAATAATAATTTCAGGGGAATGGAACAATCTACAAAAGAAGGTTTCATTATCGTCTTCATCCAGAGTTTACATCATTAGAAAGCGAGGACATTATGCATGAAAGCAACGGGTATTGTTCGCCGCATCGACGATCTCGGTCGTGTAGTTATTCCGAAAGAAATCCGCAGAACACTCCGTATTCGTGAAGGGGATCCACTGGAAATATTTGTAGATCGCGATGGAGAAGTCATTTTAAAGAAGTATTCGCCGATCAATGAACTCGGCGACTTTGCGAAAGAATATGCGGAATCTTTAGCTGACAGCTCCGGCTGCCTTGTTCTTATCGCTGACCGTGATTCATTTATTGCGGTTGCCGGGGGGCCAAAGAAGGATTACTTAAACCGGGGCGTTGGCCGAATGGTCGAAACGTCGATGAGCGAACGAAAAACAATGATGGATTCATCCATTAGTGAAATCGAAATCGTAGAAAACTTAAGGGAATCCTATTCGTATGTGATCGCTCCAATTGTCGCAAGCGGCGATCCAATCGGAGCGGTTCTCCTTCTGGCAAAGGAAGGAAAGAAAACGGGCGAAATTGAGCAAAAACTTGCCGAAACAGCCGCTGGTTTCCTTGCACGCCAAATGGAGCAATAAAGAAGGAAGCAAACGCTCCCTTCTTTTTTTTATTCTTAACATTGTTCAAAGAAGAACGGAATCACGATTATGCTATAATACGATGGAAATACTATTGATGATCATGTGGAGAAGTTACTATGAATAATGTGTCTAATGGAATGTGGCGGGGCGCCTTTTTGTTAACGGTTAGCATGTTAATTGTTAAAGTATTAAGCGTCGTTTACCGGGTTCCTTATCAAAACATTACAGGCGATGTCGGTTTTTATGTCTATCAACAAGTCTATCCGTTATACGGCATTGCTGTTACGTTTTCATTCATCGGATTTCCAGGAGCATTGTCACGATTCATTTCAGAAAAACGGGGAACAGGCCGAGCAGATGAAATTAAGCCCATTTTACAAACGGCGCTAAAGACCTTTTTTCTTCTTGGCCTTTTAGCCTTTTTTGTTCTTTTTTTCGGTGCAGCACAAATCGCCAGCTTAATGGGGGACGAAAGACTAACAGCGCCGATACGAACGGCTTCTTTTCTTTTTCTTATCATTCCGTTTGCATCGGTCATCCGGGGGCTTTTTCAAGGATTTGAAAGGATGCAGCCAACAGCCGTTTCACAAGTGATCGAACAGGTCATTCGCGTGTCAAGCATTCTTGGAATTTCGTGGTGGCTGACCTCAATTGGTAAAACTATTTATACAGTCGGCAGTGGCGCAGTCGCGGGCTCTGTAATAGGAGCGATAGGCGGTCTCGTTAGTTTACTTCTATTTAGGCGAAAAACCGATTTCCCGTTCCATTCGCTTCTTTTACCAGGCGAGTTCGCACTTAAAATGGCGCTGGAACTAATCAAAGCTGGAATCGCTTTTTCGGTAAGTTCTCTTTTGTTTGTTATTTTTCAGCTTGCGGATTCTTTTTTATTTATTAATCTATTAGTTAAACACGGGGTATTACTAAGTAACGCCAGAGTGATGAAAGGGATATTTGACCGTGGGCAACCGCTGTTGCAACTAGGAACTGTTTTTGCCACCTCCTTATCGTTAGCCATTGTGCCTGTTATAGGGATGGCCCGCGCCAGGCAGGATGTGGAGAAAATACGACAGTTGTGTGGCTTTTCTTTAAAAATGGCTTTTCTTCTCGGGGGAGCTGCATCAGTAGGTCTTGCGATCATTATGGAACCAACGAATCGGATGTTGTTTGAAAATGCAGCCGGATCCCGTGAGATCGCCATGCTATGCCTTTCGGTTGTATTTGCGTCTCTTATCATGACATCGACAGGACTTTTGCAAGGACTTGGATTTAGTTTCATTCCCGCTTGTTTCGTCTTAGCAGGCTTTTTCGTCAAAGCTGCTTTCGATATTCTCTTCATGCCCCACTTTTTTATAATGGGTGCAAGTATGGCGACGGTGGCGGCATCACTTGTTGTTGCTGTTCTCAATCTTTTATATCTCGAACGGAAAATCCATTTTTTCTCGAAAACTAGATTTTATAGCATTCGGATTTGCGGTGTGATGATCATAATGGCAGCTGTCACGTTTTTCTTTAAAGAAGGGTTAACCGCTCTTCTTGGGACAGGCCGAATGATGTCGGCAGCAATAGCCGTTAGTTCATCGCTTGTTGGCGGTATTGTTTTTATTCTTTTACTTTTAAAATTCCACGTGTTTTCCGAAGATGAACTGGAGCATATTCCGAACGTCCATAAACTCCGTCTGCTTTTTCAGCGGTGGAGAGAAAGAAGGAGTTAATCATGGCAAAGAAAATAACAGTATTAGGATTAGGAGCAGGCGGATTAGAACAAATGACGATCGGAGTTTACCGGCTGCTAAAAAGCGGACGGGCAGTTTTTGCCCGGACTAAGGACCATCCCGTTGTTGAAGAATTGCTGGCTGAAGGAATTAACATGGTCTTTTTTGACGAAGTCTATGAAAAGCATGAGCAATTTGCGGACGTTTATCGCGAAATTGCCGACACCCTTTTCAAAAATGCGGAAGCAGAAGATATTGTCTATGCAGTGCCGGGCCATCCGCTCGTCGCCGAACAAACCGTTCAACTATTACTCAATGAAGCGGATCATCATGGAGTAGAAATCAATGTTGCTGGCGGGAAAAGCTTTCTTGACGAAATGTATGCCGCTTTAAAAATCGATCCGATTGAAGGATGCCAGATCGTGGATGGCACCAGTTTAAAAAAGGAAGAATTGCAAATTCGCCATCATCTGATCATTGTACAGGTGTATGACGCATTCATTGCATCAGAGGTAAAGCTGACATTAATGGAAAAGTATCCGGATGATTATGAGGTCGTTGTTCTCACCGCGGCTGGCAGCCAGAATGAAAAAATAGAGCGGGTTCCGCTGTTTGAGCTTGATCATTGCGCCGAATTAAGCAATTTGACCGCCGTTTACGTTCCTCCTGTTCAGGATGAAAAGTTGCTTTACCGGGATTTTGACTATTTGCGGGGAATTATTGCTGAATTAAGAGGCCCGAATGGCTGCCCGTGGGATAAAAAGCAAACCCATGCGTCGTTAAAAAAGTATTTGCTTGAAGAAGCGTACGAAGTGCTGGAGGCGATTGATGAAGAAGATGATGACCATCTCGTTGAAGAGCTTGGTGACGTTCTTTTGCAAGTGCTCCTTCATGCCCAAATTGGAGAGGATGAAGGCTTTTTCTCCATCCATGATGTCATCTTTTCGTTAACTGAAAAAATGATCCGCCGGCATCCGCACGTATTTGGCGAGACAAGCGCCAAAACGGCCGATGAAGTCGTACAAAATTGGGAGGCCATTAAACGTCAGGAAAAAGGAAATGATCAGAGAAAATCTATTCTTGATGGTGTACCGAAAGCAAGTCCGGCGCTATATAAAGCATTGGCCTATCAGAAGAAAGCAGCGAAAGTCGGTTTTGATTGGGATGCGATCGAGCCGATTATCGAAAAGTTAAATGAAGAATTTGCTGAATGGAAAGCGGCGCCGAATCATGATGAACAAAAGAAAGAATTCGGTGATTTGTTGTTTACAATGGTCAACCTGGCGCGCTTTTACAAAATTGATCCGGAAGAGGCGCTTGAGCTGACCAATCGCAAGTTTTATCGGCGTTTTCAGTACATTGAAGAAGCGCTTCAAAACGAAGGGCTGTCAATGGAAGAAGTGGACTTGAAAAAAATGGATCAACTTTGGGAGAAGGCAAAACAATTTTTTTGATTCTTGAAGGATTCTGTTTTTTAATAGAGAATAGTTTCACGAGAATGAATGGAAACCCTTCATTTTAAAAGGATTCATTCGAAATTTTTGGTGAAAGAAAAAGGAGGTTTTAAGGCTATGAACAAAAATGAACTCGTATCGAATATTGCTGAGAAATCAGGACTGACGAAAAAGGATGTAGAGCTAGTCATTAATGGATTAATTGATGAAGTGACAGATGCGCTTAAAAGCGGCCAGAAGGTTCAATTTGTTGGGTTTGGCACATTTGAAACGCGTGAACGTTCCAGCCGGACAGGGCGCAACCCGCAAACGGGAGAAGAAATTACCATTCCGGCAGCAACAGTTCCAGCCTTTCGTCCTGGCAACAAATTAAAGGAAGCTGTTAAGTAAGATGAGACTGGATAAATTTCTGAAAGTTTCCCGCCTGATTAAACGGAGAACGGTGGCGAAGGAAATTTCAGATCAGGGCCGAATTGCGATTAATGGCAATCAGGCGAAAGCCTCTTCTATTCTTAAGGTAGGGGATGAGCTGTCGATAAGGTTCGGCCAAAAGCTTGTTACTGTCCGGGTTGATGAGCTAAAAGAAACAACGCGTAAAGAAGATGCCGACAAAATGTATACCATCATCAGAGAACAATCCATTGAAAAAGAACCTGCAGAATAGGTTCTTTTTTGTGTATATGGAGTGTACCGGTTTCTTACACTTCGTCCAAAGTTGCTTCTTGCAACTTTGTTCTAAAGTTGTCCCTTTTTTCATAAACATAAACCGAGAAGAGGGGGATTATCATGAACCAATTTTATGACTATGGATCATTAAATAAAAACTCTGTTCCAGAGCATGATGTGAAAATGTATGGACGCAAGAAACTTGAAATTACGGGTGTAAAGCAAGTTGAAAGCTTTGATAATGAAGAATTTTTACTAGAGACGACGATGGGTTTTTTAGCGATACGCGGAACCGATTTGAAAATGAGGAATTTGGATGTCGAAGCAGGCCACGTTTCCATTGAAGGGAAAGTATTTGATCTCGTTTACCTGGATCAGCAAAGCGGTGAAAAATCCAAAGGGTTTTTTAGCAAACTGTTCAAATGACGCTCACTATCCAATTTCAAACCATGCTTTCTATGGTCGGCATGGGTATTTGGTTAGGGATGGCCATCGATACGTATGGCCGTTTTGTTCATGAAAAACGGAAATGGAACTGGCTCCATTTTATAAATGATATTTTTTTCTGGGTTCTGCAAGGGTTAATCGTCTTTTACGTCCTGCTCCACGTCAATCATGCGGAGATCCGTTTTTACATTTTCGTTGCTCTTCTTTGTGGCTTTAGTGCGTATAAGGCATTATTTCAAAATGTTTATAAACGGCTATTGGAAACCGTTATATCCATGATCATCACTCTTTATCGGTTTGTGGCAAAAATGGTGTCAGCCTTTCTTATACGTCCGGTTAAGTGGTTGATTATGCTCATCATCGCTCTTTTACTTTCGGTGGCTAAAGTAACATGGAAAATCCTTTTATTTATTTTAAAACTACTTGCTTCTCCGTTTAAATGGCTTGGTTTATTGATTTGGCGTTTCATTCCGAAACAAAAATGGTATAATGTAAAAGAAAAATGGCTGAAAAAAGCAGGGATTCTTATTTCTCTGAAGAATAAAGTCAAAAACTGGTTTCGGAAATAGAGACGAGGAGGGCAGGTATGAGTCAACTGAACAAGAAACGGAACATTACTGAATTAAACTCCAGCTATGTGAAGGAACATCATCTTCTGAAGCGAAAAGAAGCGAAAAGAAAGAGAGGGTTAATTCGCAGGCTCACGCTTTTTGCGATTGTTGCTCTTGTTTTTGCCTTTGTGATCATATCCACTATTTCCAGGCAAACGGCTGCCATTGAAGAAAAGGAACAACAACAAAAGCAGTTGGAAGGTAAATTGCAACATTTAAAAGGTAAAAAGGCACAATTAAAGGATAAAGTGCATAAACTGAATGACCCTGATTACATTTTGGAAATCGCGAGGCGTGATTTATTCATGACAGAAAAAGGCGAGACGCTTTTTAACATTCATGGGTCTTCGTCCGATTGACATTCTTTTTTCCCCCCATGTATAATAGAATTACATTTAATTACTTAAGGAGGAGCATTTTCTTCATGTCAATTGAAGTAGGCAGCAAGTTGCAAGGTAAGGTTACAGGGATTACTCATTTTGGGGCGTTTGTTGAACTTCCAGGAGGAACAACCGGACTTGTGCACATTAGTGAAGTTGCAGATAATTATGTAAAGGACATAAATGAATTTCTTAAAGTCGGTGACGAAGTCGAAGTGAAAGTCATGAACATCGAAAAAGATGGGAAGATTGGCTTATCGATTAAAAAGGCAAAAGACAGACCGGCCCCTTCACCAAGAAATGGAGGTTCTGGATTTAATAAGCCGAAGAAAGGATCTCACCGTGGAGGCGGGTACAGTGCCATGTCCTTTGAAGATAAAATGAGTAAATTCTTGAAAGATAGTGAAGACCGGCTTGCAACATTAAAACGCCAGACGGAATCTAAACGAGGCGGTCGCGGCGCTCGGCGTGGCTAATTGCTGCTTACGCGAATGCTCAAGACGCACTTTCAGCTACTTTCAGCATCCTTTTTCGGGTGCTTTTTTTATTTTGAAAAATGATTTTAAAAATTATGCGGAAAAAATTTCGAAATTGGGTTGACAGCTATTTTGTTATCTTGTATTATACTGTTTGTGTCGTTAACGTGGCGGTGTAGCTCAGCTGGCTAGAGCGTACGGTTCATACCCGTGAGGTCGGGGGTTCGATTCCCTCCGCCGCTACTTTCTAGAAGTTAGAAATGAGAAGTGGGAAGTTAGACTGAATGTCTTTCTTCGATGAAAAATAAAAAATTCCAACCTCTAACATCCGACATCCAACACCTAAAATGGCCCGTTGGTCAAGCGGTTAAGACACCGCCCTTTCACGGCGGTAACACGGGTTCGAATCCCGTACGGGTCACCATACATAAAAGTTCACCCCTATTTTTCTTTTTAAGAAAAATAGGGGTTTTTTCATAACTATTTTCATGTAGGCCGTTAAAATTATCGCGTTTTTGGGAAAATGAAACATACGATCGCGTAAATTATCTGATGGTATTTTGTAATTTTCCCAAATTTATCTCTACCATTTTATGTTATACTTTTAGTTGGAATTGAAATTTATGGAATTGAAGTTAGCTGAAAATGAGAAAAGTAGAAGGGGGATATGAAATGGCGAAAAATCAAATCAGTGAACATTACATGGCTAATTTATTGAACAAATGGTATTTACATATGCGGTCACACGAGGTAGAACAAGCGGAAAATGTAAAAAAAGAAATTGATGAAAAACTGCCGAATATGGAAGAAAATCAGGATTTATTATTATATTATTCTTTATTGGATTTTCGTCATAAAATTATGACGAAAAACTTCGCTGAGGATGACATCCTTTTAGGAAAAGTTGAACCTTTTAAGGAAAATATGAATCATATCCTTACTTACTATTTTTATTTTTTTCAAGGAATGTACTATTGGAAAACTGGAAAATATAACGATGCTTTAACTCAATATCAATTGGCGGAAAAAGAACTGGGACATGTACCAGATGAATTTGAAAAAGCAGAAATTCCATTATCGTGTAGGTTTTGTTTATTATGATATAAGAAAAAACATTTTATCGATAGATCATGTTAGAAAAGCGCAAAATATATTCGGTCAAGATGAGGCTTACATACGAAAATATGCAGATTGTGAAAATTTGTTAGGTATTAATTGCATTGCATTAAAACATTATGAAGAAGCTGAGGAACATCTTCTTACTGCGTTAGACTATGCAGTAAAGAGTAATGATCAAGAACTAGTACTCCACGTAAAATATAATTTAGGATACCTTTATTCGGAACAAAACTTATCAGAAGTTGCAATCAACCGTTTAGTTGAAGTAAAGGAATATAATTTTAACAGCTGCAAAACAAATTTTTTGTTAGCGAGAGAATACTTTAAAACAAATCAGAATGAACAAGCATTGTTTTTACTTGAAGAAGGTATAAAGTCTTGTCATAATTTAAAAAATACTGAATACCTTCACCATTTGAGTATTTTAAAAGCTTTTTATTCCCCAGAATTAGAAACATCTCAAGTAGAATCAGTTGTCCAAGAAGCGAATGTATATTTCAAAAAAGAAGGTTTATGGTATTTTATACAAGAATATGCCGAACGGCTAGCAAAAAGGTTTTATGAAGAGCAAAATTATGAAAAATCCAGTTATTACTTTAATTTAAGTTATGAAACAAAGGAAACGATTTTTGAATTGGAGGCGTTAAAATGAAGAAACAGATCAAATTAATGTTAAGCATTTTTGCGGTTTTTGCAATTTTGGGAACTACACATTATTCTCAAAAATCTGACCAGATAGCACAAGCAAATTTGAAGGTTTCGACACTGTTCGTCGATGACCATGGAAGCGGAAGGTAAGAATAAATTTAAGTCTGTCCATTAAAAATGTATACGACTTCATTAAGATTAACCGGGGTTTTCATCTCCGGTTTTTTAACTTTAAAGACCAATGCGAAAGGGTCAAGCAATGAATGAAATTAAAGTCGTTTACGGAGATATTGATGAGGCTTTATCTCGTTTAAAATCAGCAGTCCCGTCCGAACAGCCTTCATTTCCTTCTGTAAAAGAAGGAAGCAATGTCCTGGATGTGATAACAAAATTAAAGAGTGTGAATGAATCATTACGTAAAATCATTCAATCGTATCAAACGTTACTGCTGGAAAATGAAAAGGCATCGGAGAAGGCTGTCCAGTCAATCCATGAAGCGGAAGAAAAACTAGCTTCATCGGCAAAAGAAAAGAGGTGATAAATTCATGAAGGTATTGGACGTCAAAGCGTTTACTGAATCAATTAGTGACACCGAGAAGTATTTGGAATCATTGAGCGAACAAATCAAACAGACAAAAGATGCGATAAAAGGGATCATTTCTCTCGAAGACTCGCTTAAGGGGAAAGCCGGGCAGGCGATCCGCTCATTCTACCAGGAGTGCCACCTTTCGTTTTTGCTATATTTTGAATCGTTCATTGAAGATTATAAAGCGATATTAAATTCGATCAAAACCCAATTGAAAAATTTTGAGCCTGATCCAAACGGTTTCATTAGCGAGAGTTTTTTAGACGATGATGTAAAGAGCGGACTTAACAAAATAGAGAGAACAACGATCAGCATTGTCAATGAAGCGAATGAGGCGATGAAAAAAGTCCTTGATATTATTGACCTGCCGGATCTGGATGAAACGGAAGTTGTCGAGAGTATCTGGAAAGCGAAACGACACAGCAAAAATACAATCGAACAGCTTTATGCTTTTGATAAAGCACAAACTTCCGCACTTGAAACAGTTGAAAAAGACCTCGCTGTGATGGTGAACTATATCAAACAGATCGATTCGGCCATTAGAACTGGTGAAGTGGGGATTTCAAACTACTCCGTGAAACAAATTACATCTTATGATACGTATAATGAATTAATAGCAAACCTTGCCCAAAAGACCAATCCTTATGAAAATTCATATAGACGCCCGGACGTTGACGAGCAATTAGAGGCGGCTTCGTACATAGAAAATATTCAAGATAGAGACTTAACGAAAGAAGAATATGAAACTCTTGAAGACAAAAAAGTTTTAACAGTTCCGGTTATTGATGTTTACTCAGAATTCCATGGCGATTATCATATATATGCAAATGGAATAATTGTTAGAGATTATTACGATAACCATTTCAAAAGAAAGTTTGAGATTGTGGATGAGATTCCGGAGCAAAGAGTGGAAACCGGACGAATTTTAGACTCTCCATTTGAGGGCACCCCGTTAGAAATTTTAGATTATGTCACGCTTGGAACCCTTATAAAGAAAGGTGCGACTCACTTAGCAAAAGATGTTGCAAAGGGATTAGGCAAAAAGATAGAAAAAAAGTATGCAAGTAAAGTGGTAGAAAAAAACACAAAAATTATTTATCCTAACAAACCGCATACGAATAAAACACCCGGTCATTGGGAAGCAATGGTCGAAAAAGCGGAAGAATTAGCTAAACGTGAAGATGTCAGAAGAGTTTATTTAAACAAAGGGCTCTCTAATGAAATACCAGGAATTAAACCCAATCGGCGACCTGATATAATGGTTGTTAGAAAAGACGGAAAAATTGATCAGTATGAAGTTCCTAGTAAATCAGATAACATTGAAGATTTACTTGAACGTATGGAAGACAATAAAAGACTTTTAGGTGATGCTGCAGGGGATATATTTATATTACCAATAAAAAAATAAAGGAGGTCTATTGATGGCTGAAAAATCAACTACTTCAATTGTATTATACGGTGATATTGATTCTTCAGATTCCATAACATGGTTAGAGTTTTATAATTATTCTTTGGAATTTGCGGAATCCATTGGTTTTACTCCAAATTACCTTGGGATTTCTGGGGAATCATTTAAAAGTGGTAAAATTTCCACGATAAAACGAACGCAAAAAAGGCTTCTTACTTCTCTTGAGCAAAATGAAAGCATTTCATCCATATCTATTTATAGTCTTCCAGAAAATTTTGAGGTAGCTGCTTTTGATTATAATGTTTATATTTGTAGAACCAATCGACTACAGTATCCTCATATAATTATTACATTACAAAGTGAAATTTTTGAAAAAATTGATCATAAAGTGTTGGTCGATAAGTTAAAGCAGTTTATTGCTTTTAAATCGGGTCAAATATTCAAACTTTCTAACTTAGAAAGCCCCCAAATCTATGCGTCAAAAGCTAATTCGTTAGAAACGTTTAAAACATTAGAAGTTATTTCGGACTTTTGAATGAAACACCCTTGAATGGTATGAAGCCCATCAAGGGTTATTTAATGGATTTATCGTTTCTTGCGGTTTTTCTGAGGAATCCGTCGAGAAGTTTTTCTATGCCGCTCTGTTGTTTTGACAAAATGTGTATGGACTTTCTGTTTATAATGAAAACCATAAAAAAACTACGGGTGGTGTGAGAAATGTTTCAAAAAGTGGACAAGGACGTGGTGGAACCTTTAAGAAGCATGATCTGGTTGGAAAAAACGCAGAATCTCTCCGTGAACCTCACCAAACGCTTTTTAATAAAAGTAGAGCATCTTCTTACAAACTGGAGGCTCTTATTGTTTTGCATTGGCTTTTTGCTTGGACGAGCTATGATTCTCTCTGAAATTTCGCCGTTTGCCCTTCCCTTTATCGCATCGATTGCAGTATTGCGCAAAGAACGGGCAGGTGTTGCCGGTTTATCTCTTTTGATTGGTGCCGTCTCCAACTCCCCGATGAATGCTGTCTTTATTCTATCAGGTGTCATTATGTATGCAGTGTATCAAAAGGTTATTGATCTATTTACAGACAAGCGGACAAAATGGCTTCCTGTTGCCGTTTTTTTAGCCAGCTTTACAACAAGAATGGTGCTTACATATATTATGCAAGGGTTTCCGACAAAAGCTGATTGGGCGATTGGCGTTGTCGAAGGGGGCCTTGGCATGGTATTAACCTTAATTTTTCTGCAAAGCATCCCTCTATTAAACATTAAGCGCATCCCGCAACCATTACGAAATGAAGAAATTGTTTGTTTCATGATATTGCTTGCTTCCGTAATGACTGGAACGATTGGCTGGGAGATTCAAGGTTTTTCCGTTGAACATATTGCATCTCGTTATTTAGTTTTGCTTTTTGCCTTTGTTGGTGGAGCGGCAATCGGTTCGACTGTCGGCGTAGTTACAGGGTTGATCTTAAGCCTTGCCAATGTCTCAAGCCTTTATCAAATGAGCCTTCTTGCATTTTCAGGCCTTCTCGGCGGTTTATTAAAGGAAGGCAAAAAGGTCGGTGTCGGCATTGGTTTATTGATTGGAACGCTGCTCATCGGACTATATGGACAAGGAAATGAAGAAATTAAACAAACGTTAATGGAATCCGGAATCGCTATTCTTTTCTTTTTATTGACGCCGAAAGGGGCAATTGCGAAAATTTCCCGCTACGTTCCGGGGACCCGGGAATATTCGATGGAACAGCAGCAATACTTAAAGAAAATCCGTGACGTGACAGCTCATCGTGTAGAACAATTTTCGTCGCTTTTCCAAACGCTTTCGGACTCTTTTTCATCCGCCGGCATCAGTCAATTTGAGGATGAGAATGAACGTGAAGTCGATTTGTTTTTAAGCAATGTAACGGAAAAGACGTGCCAAACGTGCTTTAAAAAGGAACAGTGCTGGGCTGTCAACTTTTCTACAACATATGAATTAATGACGAAAATTATGAATGAACAAGAACTATCCGGCGAAATCCGTGATCGGAAATTAAAAAGAGAATGGGACAAATATTGCATTAAACCGCAAAAAGTGACGGATTTTATTGCCCAGGAATTAACGCAATATAAGGCCAATCAGAGACTGAAACAGCAATTAAAGGAAAGCCGGAAACTTGTCGCGAATCAGCTTTTCGGAGTTTCCCAGGTAATGGGGGATTTTGCAAAAGAAATTCAACGCGAACAAGAAAATCATCAAATACAGGAAGAACAAATTAAAGAAGCGTTATATTATGCAGGAGTTGAAATTGGTCATATCGATATTTACAGCCTGGAAGAGTCAAATATTGATATTGAAATGAGCCTTCCGTATTGTAATGGAAGCGGTGAGTGCGAGAAAATTATCGCTCCGCTCTTATCGGACATATTGGAAGAAACGATACTCGTTAAAAAAGAAGAGTGCGGCTATTACAGTAATGGGTTCTGTCACGTTTCGTTCGAATCCGCCAGAGAATTTGCCGTTGAAACAGGGCTTGCCAGTGCAGCAAAAGGCGGGGCTTGGCTTTCCGGGGATAGCCACTCCATGATCGAGCTTGGTTCGGGCAAGTTTGCGATCGCGATTTCTGACGGAATGGGCAACGGCGAGCGGGCTTATAAAGAAAGCAATGAAACCCTTCAGCTTTTGCAAAAAATATTGAAATCCGGCATTGATGAAGAAGTGGCCATTAAGTCGATTAATTCCATTTTATCACTACGTACGACAGATGAAATTTTTTCGACGCTTGACCTTGCCATGATGGATTTGCAGGATGCATCCGTTAAATTTTTAAAGATCGGCTCAACGCCGAGTTTTATTAAAAGAGGCGACCAGGTTATCATGATTGAAGCGAGCAATTTGCCGATGGGCATCATCGAAGATTTTGATGTGGAAGTGGTCGGCGCGCAGCTGAAAGCGGGCGACTTGCTCATTATGATGAGTGATGGCATCTATGAAGGGCCAAAGCATGTGGAGAACATCGATGCATGGTTGAAGCGGAAAATTCGTGAATTTAAGACCGATGACCCGCAAGAAATTGCCGACTTATTAATGGAGGAAGTCATTCGGTCAGGCAATCAAATCGAAGATGATATGACAGTTGTTGTGGCAAAAATAAAACGAAATACACCAAAATGGGCAACGATTCCATATTATCCGAAACTCAAAATTAAACGTGCCAATTAACCCGCTCCTTCTATTATTTTCAAAAATAGATTAAAAGCCTGTGCCCGGGTATAAATTCCTCCTTTCGTGCCAAGGATGGTAATAGTAGTTAAAGGACGAAAAGAAGAGAGGGATAAGGTGTGAAAAGAAAAGGTACACTGCGGCAAATTCTATTAATTACAGATGGTTGTTCGAACCAGGGAGAAGATCCTGTGGCGATGGCCGCCCTTGCCCGGGAACAGGGGATTACAGTGAACGTCATTGGCGTCCTTCATGAAGATACCCCCGAATACCAGGCTCGTGGACTAAGGGAAGTAGAAGAGATTGCATCGATGGGTGGCGGAATTAGCCAAATTGTATACACAAGGCAACTTTCGCAGACAGTTCAAATGGTAACGAAAAAAGCGATGACACAAACGATCCAGGGAATCGTCAACAGCGAATTACAGCAAATCCTCGGCAACGATTACCGGGTCGATGATCTGCCGCCGGAAAAAAGAGGGGAAGTCATTGAAGTCGTTGACGACCTCGGAGAAACGATGGATCTTGAAGTGATTATATTAATTGATGCTTCCGGGAGTATGGAAAATAAGCTGGCAACGGTACAAGAGTCGCTGATTGACTTATCCATTTCATTGAATTCAAGAATTGGAGATAACCAGTTTTCCATGTATGCATTTCCAGGTAAGAAAAAAGATGTTGAATTGTTGATGGATTGGAACGGCCGCCTTGATTCACTTACAACGATATTCAGCAAGCTATCATCTGGAGGGATTACGCCAACCGGCCCGGCGATTAAAGAAGCCATTCAAGCCTTTACGATAAGACGTTCAAAAAGGAGCTTGATCCGCGATGATGCATCATCAGATGAATTTCTCGAAGAGTCCGGTATGTAACTTAACGCCTGGAACGGTGATCGTCGGGAAATGGCACAAAAACCGGTACACTCTCATGCGGCGGCTCGGGTTTGGAGCAACGGGCGCCGTTTATCTTTCAAAAGACGCAAACGGCAATAAAGTAGCAGTGAAAATTGGACAAGACAATATGTCCATTACGTCTGAAGTGAATGTGCTAAAGACATTTTCAAGGGTCCAGGGAAACGTCCTTGGGCCCTCTTTAATCGATGTGGATGATTGGTATTACGAAAAGAAGCAATATCCGTTTTATGCGATGGAATACCTTGAGGGCGAAAATGTTTTATCCTTTATGAAAGGAAAACGAGAGGAATGGGTCGGCATTTTACTCGTTCAATTGTTAACAGACCTCGAGCGGCTTCATAAGGCAGGATGGGCATTTGGCGATTTAAAGCCAGACAATTTAATAGTAGTCGGTCCGCCTTATCGCATTCGCTTAATCGATGTCGGCGGCACGACACTTATTGGACGCTCCATCAAAGAATATACGGAGTTTTTTGATCGCGGCTATTGGGGATTAGGGTCAAGGAGAGCTGAACCTGAGTACGATCTATTTGCGGCGTGCATGATTATGTTAAATATGGCCTATCCGGCGAGATTTGAAAAAAAGGCGCAGCCTGAGAAACAGCTGGCAGCAGCCGTAAACAAAAGCCCACTTCTTAAGCGCTATCGCAAAATTGTCATCAACGGACTATTCGGTAAGTACAATAGTGCGGAAAAAATGCGCAACGATCTTGTTCATACCTTAAGTACGTATAAAAAACAGGCGCCAGCAGCTGACCAGAAGGCGATGTCAAGGAGTGTTCGCCGCAGCAATCAAAAGAAAAAGAAAACAAAAATTATATTCGAAACCCTTCTTCTGGCGTCGTTTTTATTTATCGTATACATGTTTTATCTCGTTAGCCAGACAATGTGAGTAGGTTTTCTATGAAAAGGATGCATTATTTTAAAAAAATTATGGTATTATTTCTATGGAAATGCAAAGGATTTGTTTGATTTCACACAGAAGGGAGGTACTTAACGAATTGTGGCCAGCGGTCGATCAATTTGTAGAAAAGCATCGTTTACTGACAGAAGGGCAAACCGTCATTGTTGGTGTTTCCGGTGGTCCTGACTCGATGGCGCTTCTTCATTATTTATGGAAAAAGGAGCAAAAAGGCTTCATTCGCGTGATCGCTGCCCATGTCGATCACATGCTGCGTGGAAAGCAATCGGAAGAAGATTTATTGTATGTCAGGGATTTTTGCCGGAGCCGCGGCATTTTATTTGAAGGAGAGCAAGTGGATGTCGGGGCGTATAAACAAAAGAAGGGCTTAGGCACACAAGTGGCAGCTCGCGAAGTCCGGTACGCCTTTTTTGAAAAAATAATGAACAAATATAGCGCAGATAGCCTTTGTTTAGCCCATCATGGAGATGACCAGATTGAAACGATGCTCATGAGGATGACGAGGGGAGGGCTAATTTCTTCTATAGGAGGGATGCGGATCCGGCGGCCGTTTGCAGGCGGAGAAATTATCCGCCCGTTTCTTGGAATAATAAAGGATGAAATAGAGCATTATTGTAACGTAAATAACATTTTTCCACGACGGGATCCTACAAATGAAGGAGATGACTACACGAGAAATCGATTTCGCCATCATGTTCTTCCTTTCTTAAAACAAGAAAATCCAGCGGTTCATGAAAAATTTCAATATTTAAGTGAAACTATTCATGAGGATGAAACGTACTTAATAGAGCTGGCAAAAGAAAAGCTAAAGGATTGCATCATCGAGAAAAATAAGACGGTGGTCCGTCTTGCGATCTCTAAATTTCTGGCAATGCCAATTCCTTTACAAAAAAGAATGATTACACTAATATTAAACTATCTATATGAAGAAAAGCTTACATCTATTTCCTCTGTACATATCGAACATTTTTTAACTTTGCTCACAAGTGATCATCCATCTGGAACGCTTCATTTTCCAGAGGGGCTATTGGTCACACGTTCATATGAAAGTTGTACGCTATCGTTTGAACGGCCGATCAAGTGGGAAGGGTACGAATACCAATTAACCTTTCCTGCAAGGATTCGACTGCCCTTAGGAGAGTTGACCGCTGAATATAAAGAGGATGATGATCCGTGTGGATTTCGGGGAAAAGATGTTTTTGTATGTGCTGTAAATGATGTAAACTATCCAATTATCGTTCGCTCGCGGGCGCCCGGTGATCGTATTCATTTAAAGGGCATGAAGGGTTCCCGAAAAGTAAAAGATATATTTATTGACGAGAAAATAGAGAAACACTTACGCGATGTCTGGCCAATTGTAGAGGATGGAAATGGCAACATTTTATGGATTCCGGGCTTAAAACATGCGGAAATGAAAACGTCAATGAATGCCGACGGATGGATAGTTTTACGCTATAAAAATTTTTGCCAGGACGTCTAGGAGGCTGTACTACATGCATGATGACATTCAAAAAATTTTAATTAACAGGGAGGAACTTCAAGCAAAGGTTGAAGAACTTGGAAAACAATTGTCGAACGACTATAAAGACCGTTTTCCGCTTGTTGTTGGAGTATTAAAAGGTGCCCTGCCTTTTATGGCCGATTTAATTAAGAGCATGGACATCCATCTCGAAATTGATTTAATGGCCGTCTCCAGTTACGGTGCATCTACCGTCTCTTCCGGTGAAGTGAAAATTATTAAAGATTTAGACACGTCGCTTGAAGGGCGAGATGTAATCATTGTCGAAGATATAATAGACAGCGGGCTTACATTAAGTTATCTCGTGCAATTATTCCATCATCGTAATGCGAACTCTGTGAAGATTGTAACGCTGTTAGATAAGCCAACTGGACGTAAAATTGATATTAAACCTGATCTTTATGGGTTTGTCGTTCCGGATGAATTTGTTGTTGGCTATGGGTTGGATTACAGTGAGCGCTATCGTAATCTTCCATACATCGGGGTTTTAAAACGAGAAATCTATGAAGATAAGTAGACGCTTGATGAACCTCACATTGAGTAAAAAGACAATCTTTGAGGTAATCGTTTCATTGTCGTTGAGGAGGTAAGGAATGAATCGCATCTTCCGAAATACCATATTTTACTTATTGATCTTTTTAGTTGTTGTTGCGATCGTTAGCTTATTTAACGGTAAGAATAACGAAGTGCAAAAAATCTCATACAGCGAGCTTTTAAAAGACATCGATCAAGGAAAAGTCGAGAGCATTGAACTTCAGCCGAGCGGCGGAGTTTATTCGGCGAGGGGACAGCTGAAGTCTTACGAGCCTGGAAAAGTTTTTGAAACGAACGTTCCTTTATCACCTGAGGCTGCCAGGCATATTGAAGATCTGGCAAAAACGGCAAAAGTTGATTTTAAAGAACAGGAACAAACAAGCGGTTGGGTAACCTTTTTCACATCGATTATCCCGTTTGTCATTATCTTTATCTTATTTTTTGTCTTAATTAATCAAGCTCAGGGCGGCGGCAGCCGTGTGATGAACTTCGGAAAAAGCAAAGCAAGGCTTTATAATGACGAAAAGAAAAAAGTTACGTTTAGAGACGTCGCGGGTGCGGATGAGGAGAAGCAAGAGCTTGTTGAAGTCGTTGAGTTTCTGAAAGACCCGCGCAAGTTTGCCGCACTCGGTGCGCGCATTCCGAAAGGCGTACTTTTAGTCGGACCCCCGGGGACTGGTAAAACATTGCTTGCCCGGGCCGTCGCTGGTGAAGCGGGCGTTCCGTTTTTCTCCATTTCCGGTTCGGACTTTGTTGAAATGTTTGTCGGTGTCGGGGCTTCCCGTGTCCGTGATTTGTTCGAAAATGCAAAGAAAAACGCGCCTTGTATTATCTTTATCGATGAAATTGATGCAGTAGGGCGTCAGCGTGGCGCAGGACTTGGCGGTGGTCATGATGAACGTGAACAAACGCTCAACCAGTTGCTCGTTGAGATGGACGGTTTTGGCGCGAATGAAGGAATTATCATCATTGCCGCAACGAACCGGCCGGATATCCTTGACCCCGCACTTCTTCGCCCGGGTCGTTTTGACCGTCAGATTACGGTTAACCGGCCGGATGTTAAAGGTCGTGAAGAAGTACTGCACGTTCACGCCCGCAATAAGCCTTTAAGCAAAGAAGTTAACTTAAAAACGATTGCGATGCGTTCACCTGGCTTCTCAGGTGCCGATCTTGAAAACTTATTGAACGAAGCGGCGCTGGTCGCAGCACGTGCCAATAAGAAAGAAATTGACATGGAAGACATTGACGAAGCGATTGACCGTGTCATTGCCGGACCGGCTAAGAAGAGCCGCGTCATTTCCGAAAAAGAGAAAAATATTGTCGCGTATCATGAAGCAGGACATACCGTTATCGGTTTAGTGCTTGAAGGGGCGGATACGGTGCATAAAGTAACGGTCGTGCCGCGCGGGCAGGCCGGAGGCTATACCGTCATGCTTCCGAAAGAAGACCGCTATTTCATGACGAAGCCGGAACTGTTAGATAAAATCGTCGGTCTTTTAGGCGGACGTGTTGCAGAAGAAATTACGTTCCATGAAGTGAGCACTGGTGCTCATAACGACTTCCAGCGTGCGACAGGCATTGCCCGTCGAATGGTAACGGAATTCGGAATGAGCGAACGTCTTGGACCGATGCAGTTTGGTTCAAGCTCTGGCGGTCAGGTTTTCTTAGGCCGCGATTTCAACAATGAGCAAAATTACAGCGATGCCATCGCTCACGAAATTGATCTTGAAATTCAAGCGATCATTAAAGATTGTTACGAGCGTTGTAAAAAGATCTTGATCGAGCATAGAGATAAGCTTGAAATTATTGCTCAAACGTTGCTTAAAGTTGAAACGTTGGATGAAGAACAAATTAAAGAGCTTGTAACGACGGGAAAACTCCCTGAGAGAAAAGCATTCACCTCCGGAAGCGATGATGTGAAAATTAACATCCATAAAAAAGACGAAGAAGAAAATAAAGAGTAGGTATGAAATTGGATGTCCATCCTGGGGCATCCAATTTCTTTTTATGGTAAACTCAGGGGGAAAAGCAATTCTTAAAAGGCGAGGACGGGAAATTATGATTTTTGTTTTCGATGTAGGGAATACAAATATTGTTTTAGGCGTATATGAAAATAATGAATTGATCCATCATTGGAGAATTAGCACATCACGTGAGAAAACAGAAGACGAATATGGAATGCTTATTCTCGAACTATTCCGCCATGCTAAACTCGATCAAACGATGGTGGAAGGAATCGTTATTTCCTCTGTAGTTCCGCCAATAATGTTTGCTTTAGAACGGATGTGCAAAAAATATTTTTATAAAAAACCGCTCATTATCGGACCGGGTATTAAAACAGGATTAAACATTAAGTATGAAAATCCAAGAGAGGTCGGTGCAGACCGAATTGTGAACGCGGTAGCGGCCATTCATTATTACGGAAGTCCGTTAATTGTTGTTGATTTTGGAACGGCAACAACCTATTGCTACATCAATGAAAAAGGGCAATACATGGGGGGTGCGATTGCACCCGGAATTAATGTCGCGACAGAAGCGCTATTTACCCGCGCTGCAAAACTGCCGCGCGTTGAAATCGTAAAACCGGATAGCATTGTTGGCAAGAACACGGTTACTGCGATGCAGTCTGGGATTTTATATGGATATGTCGGACAAGTTGAGGGCATTGTTAATAGAATGAAGGCGCAGTCCAGGCTTGAGCCGAAAGTCATTGCAACAGGAGGCCTTGCCGGATTTATTGCCAGTGAATGCAACGTGATTGATCACGTCGATCCGTACTTAACCTTAAAGGGGCTTCAACTAATTTATTTGAAAAACAAAAACGAAGATAGATGAGAAGGTGGACATATGTCAGATTATTTAATAAAAGCGCTCGCTTTTGATGGGCAAATACGTGCCTATGCGATAAAAACAACCGATATGGTAGGAGAAGCACAACAGCGCCATGACACCTGGAGAACAGCATCTGCTGCGCTTGGCCGGGCCATGACGGCGACTACGATGATGGGAGCTATGTTAAAAGGAGAGAATAATAAAGTAACGGTAAAAATCGAGGGCGGGGGACCGATCGGTGTCATCATCGTTGACTCGAATACGAAAGGGGAAACGAGAGGGTATGTGACAAACCCCCACGTCCATTTTGAACTGAATGATAAAGGAAAGCTCGATGTGGCCAGGGCAGTTGGACGAAATGGCTTTTTATCTGTTGTAAAAGATATTGGATTGCGCGAAAACTTTACCGGACAAGTTCCGATCATTTCCGGAGAGCTTGGCGAAGACTTTACATACTATTTTGCATCGAGTGAACAGGTTCCTTCTTCTGTTGCTTTAGGAGTACTTGTCAATACGGAGGACAACAGCATTTTAGCCGCCGGGGGCTTCATTATACAAGTAATGCCTAACGCAAATGATGCTACCATTGACTTATTGGAAGAAAAGATTAAAACGATCCCGCCTATTTCAAAATTAATTGAAAAAGGTTTATCGCCGGAAGAAATTTTATATGAACTGTTAGGGAAAGAAAATGTTAAGATTCTTGAAAAACTTCCGGTCAAATTTCAATGTACATGCTCAAAAGAGCGGTTTGGCAGAGCCATTATCAGTCTTGGAAAAGAAGAAATAAAAGCGATGATCGATGAGGACGGCCAGGCTGAAGCGCATTGTCAATTTTGTAACGAAACGTACCTTTTTTCACGTGATGAGCTGGAGGAATTGTATAAAGAAAGCAAAGGATAAATCGGAGTGGGGCAATTCCCCACTCTTTTTTGGCATTTCGGAATATAAGATCACTTCTAAGTCAAAGCATACGTGCAACTGGCTTTGACTTCGCTGATAGGTTTACTAAATTCAAGTTTTCTAAAAATAATAGAAAATAATTGACAACTAATTTCTGATCACATACAATAAAACCAATAAACATACTCGGAATTAGGAGTGATAATAATGGCAAGGGTTGCGAATTCCATTACAGAATTGATTGGGCAAACGCCAGTCGTCAAATTGAACCGTTTAACAGATGATTCACAAGCAGATGTTTATTTAAAATTAGAGTTTATGAATCCAGGAAGCAGTGTTAAAGACCGAATCGGGCTCGCGATGGTGGAAGCGGCTGAGAAAAACGGCCAATTAAAAGAAGGAGACACCATTATTGAACCAACAAGCGGAAATACCGGAATTGGGCTTGCGCTTGTTGCCGCTGCGAAAGGATATAAAGCGATATTTGTGATGCCAGATACAATGAGTATGGAGCGTCGAAATCTCCTGCGCGCATACGGGGCGGAACTTGTTCTTACACCGGGTGCGGAAGGAATGAAAGGGGCGATCGCAAAAGCAGAGGAGCTGGCTAAAGAGAACGGTTATTTCATGCCTCAGCAATTTAAAAATCAAGCCAATCCGGAAATTCATCGTTTAACAACAGGCCCTGAAATTGTTGAACAGTTTCCAGATGGCCTGGATGCTTTCGTTTCAGGGATCGGTACAGGCGGAACAATTTCCGGAGCCGGCCAGGTGCTAAAGGAAAAATACCCGAACATTAAAATTGTCGCAGTAGAACCTGCAGATTCACCTGTTTTATCCGGCGGAAAGCCCGGTCCTCATAAAATTCAAGGACTTGGTGCCGGTTTTGTACCAGATACATTAAATACCGAAATTTATGATGAAATCATTACGGTGAAAAATGAGGAAGCGTTTGAATGGGCAAGAAGAGCCGCTCGCGAAGAAGGGATTTTAGGAGGCATCTCTTCAGGGGCAGCCATTCGTGCCGCGTTAAAAGTAGCATCAGATCTTGGAAAAGGGAAAAAGGTTCTTGCTATTATTCCAAGTAATGGTGAACGCTATTTGAGCACTCCGCTTTACCAATTTGACGAAACTGTATAATAAATGGAAACAAAAAACGCCCTGAAAGGGGCTTTTTTTGTTGCTGTCATCATGTACAATAAGACCATAAGAGAAAGCAGGAGCGTGAAGCGAGTGTCACAAAAAGCAGCTAAAAAAAGAAAAGTGATATATGAACAAATCCCGATGAAGCCATTCGAATGGTTCGAACGGTATCATGTATTATCTATAAATATGGATAACCACGTGCTTCTTGAAAGCGGACGTAGCGGAACATACAGCATCATCGGCCTGTCGCCGGTTGCGATAGTAAAAGGGAAAAATAACCGATTAACGATTGTCGAAAATGGAAAGCAATCCGTAAAAAACGGGCCCCTACTTCAAAATGTGAAAGAGTGGTTTTCCCACCATTTAAATGAGCCAATCGAGGGGCTTCCCGATTTTTACGGTGGTGCGATCGGCTATATTAGTTATGATGTCGTTCGTGAAATTGAGCGCCTGCCAGAGATGGCCATTGATGATCTCGATATGCCAGATATTTATTTACTCGTTTTTGACGATGTATTTGTCTATGATCATCAAAAAGAAGTCCTCTGGATTATTGTGAATGACACAGAGTCCGAAACGCTTGCACAAAAACGGCTAAAAGAACATGTTCAAAGCTGGACGGCTGCCATTATTGAAAAACCCGTAAAAAGGCATGTTCATAAAAAAATCGAACAAAAAGATTCTTTTTCATTTACAGAAGAACAGTTTATGAAAGCTGTCGATAAAGTAAAAGAGTATATTGCAGCAGGCGATGTCTTTCAAGTGAATCTGTCAGTGCGCCAGTCAAAGCCGCTTGAAACGCAAGCGATGGACATTTATGAACAGCTGCGGCTTATTAATCCTTCACCGTATATGAGTTATTTTCATACACCAGAGTTTCAATTAGTAAGCGGATCACCCGAACTTCTTGTGAAAAAGAAAGGCAGCGAAATCAGTACACGTCCTATTGCCGGAACCCGTTCACGCGGAAAAACGGAAATGGAAGATGACGAACTTGCCAAATCGCTTATCGAAAATGAAAAAGAACGGGCCGAACATGTCATGCTTGTTGATCTGGAGCGCAATGATCTTGGTAAAGTGAGTCAATACGGTTCGGTAGAAGTCAATGAGTTTATGGTTATTGAAAAGTACTCCCATGTGATGCATATTGTATCGAATGTGCGCGGGATGCTTCGCGAAGAATGTGATGCTTTTGATGTCATCGAAGCGGCGTTTCCGGGTGGTACGATTACAGGTGCCCCAAAGGTTCGAACAATGGAAATCATTGAAGAACTGGAACCGACGAGAAGAGGCATCTATACAGGCTCCATAGGCTGGATCGGGTATAATGGTGATTTAGAGCTGAACATTGCGATTCGAACGATGATCGTAAAAGATGGGCTGACCCATGTTCAAGCAGGGGCGGGCATTGTCATTGATTCAGATCCAAAAGCCGAATACAAGGAATCGCTAAAAAAAGCTAAGGCCCTCTGGCGAGCAAAAGACCTTAGTGAAAATCAATTAATGGATCTTGGACAAAGGGAGCAAAACGGATGATTTTAATGATTGATAACTATGATTCATTTACGTTTAATCTTGTGCAATTTCTAGGTGAACTTGGCGAAGAATTAATGGTGAAAAGAAATGATGAAATTACGCTCGCTGAAATTCGCGCATTAAACCCTGACTTTTTAATGATATCACCAGGGCCATGCACGCCGAATGAAGCGGGTATTAGCATGGATGCGATTCGCGCATTTGCCGGGGAAATCCCGATTTTTGGCGTTTGTTTAGGCCATCAGTCTATTGCTCAAGTATTCGGGGGCGAAGTCGTTCGCGCTAAGCAGCTTATGCATGGAAAAACATCACCCGTTTTTCATGACGGAAAAACCATTTTCGAAGGAATTCCGCAGCCCTTTTCAGCAACAAGATACCATTCACTTATCGTCAAAAAAGAAACACTTCCAGATTGCCTGGAAATTACAGCCTGGACAAAAGAAGATGAGATTATGGCCATTCGGCATAAAGAACTTCCGGTTGAAGGTGTTCAATTTCACCCTGAATCGATTATGACTCTTGAAGGGAAAAGACTGTTGAAAAATTTTATTTCAACCTATAAAGGAAAATCATCTTTATGTATATCTATTTAAACGGTCAACTCGTTAAAGACAAGGATGCCGCGATTTCACCTTTTGATCATGGCTTTATGTACGGACTCGGTGTTTTTGAAACGTTCCGTGTCTACGATGGCCATCCGTTTTTATTGGCTAACCATGTTGAGCGGCTTCAAAGCGCGCTAAATGAATTAAATATTGACTATAGCCTGAGTCGCGAACAAGTCTGGGAAGAAGTGCAGTCTTTTTTAGAGAAAAACGAATGGTCGAACGCGTATATTCGATACAATGTGTCAGCAGGAGCCGGAGAACTCGGCTTGCAAACGGCCCCTTATTTTGCACCAACGATTATTATTTATGGGAAACCGCTGCCACAGGACGGGCCTTATGTCGAAAAAGAGCTTGTCATCTTAAAAACGAGAAGAAATACACCCGAGGGGTTTTCACGCTTAAAGTCTCACCATTATTTGAACAACATTATTGGAAAACGCGAGCTGAAAAATCCACTCGAACAAGAAGGCCTTTTTTTAACGAAGGACGGTTTTATAAGTGAAGGAACCGTCTCCAATATTTTTTGGATAAAAGAAGGGACTTTATATACACCTTCACTTCATACAGGCATTTTAAACGGCATCACCAGGCAGTTTGTCATGGTTCTTGCAGAACGCTTAGGAATGGTTGTCTGCGAGGGGATGTATATCTCTGAAGAGCTTTTAGAAGCGGAAGAGATTTTTTTAACGAATTCCATTCAGGAAATCATTCCTGTTTCATTATTGAATGGCCGAACGTTCCCTGGTCAATCTGGAAAGCACACTAAGAAGATTCAATCGTATTACAATTTTAATAAGCGCAAGCTATGGAGTATTAAGGATCTATTGATAGCAGGAGTTGAAAGCGAATGACACAATTGCAAGAGAAATCATCACAAACGATTCAATGCGGACCATACACTCTCGATTTTTCTAAAAAAACATTTGTAATGGGGATTCTGAATATTACTCCGGATTCGTTTTCAGATGGAGGACACTACACAAGTGTGGAAAAAGCTCTCTTGCATGCTAGGAAAATGGTGGAAGATGGAGCTGACATTATAGACATTGGCGGGGAATCAACAAGACCCGGTGCCGAAAAAGTAGGTCTTGAAGAAGAAATCGCCCGTGTGATTCCGGTTATTGAAGCATTGGCAAAAGAAATAAATGTACCTCTTTCGATTGATACGTATAAAGCGGAGGTAGCAGAAAAAGCGGTACATGCCGGCGCCCATATCATTAATGATGTATGGGGAGCAAAAGCCGATAAACGGATGGGAGAAGTTGCCGCTAAACTCGCAGTTCCCATTATATTAATGCACAATCGCGACAATATGGAGTATCAAGAGCTAATGGCTGACATCATATCCGACTTAGAAGAAAGCATTGAAATTGCAAAGAAAGCCGGTGTTCGTTCCGAAAAGATCATTTTGGATCCAGGGATTGGGTTTGCCAAAACATATGAAGATAACTTGGAAACGATGAAAAGACTGAATGAAATTGTCGATTTAGGTTATCCCGTTCTGTTAGGAACATCAAGGAAGTCGATGATCGGTCACGCTTTAAATTTACCGGTGGATGAACGAATGGAAGGAACAGGCGCGACGGTATGCCTTGGAATTGAACGAGGCTGCCATATCGTCCGGGTTCACGATGTGAAGGAAATGAGCCGGATGGCAAAAATGATGGATGCGATGCTAGGAAAAGGACGTGGGATCGATGGATAAAATTTATATGAACCGAATGGAGTTTTACGGTTATCACGGTGTTTTTCCAGAAGAAAATAAATTAGGCCAGCGTTTTTATGTTGACCTTATATTAGAAGCGGATCTTGAACCTGCGGGAAAATCAGATCGGCTGGAACAATCGGTGGACTATGGAGAAGTATATAAAACGGTAAAAGAAATTGTGGAAGGCGAACCGAAAAATTTAGTAGAGTCCGTTGTAGAGTCCATTGCTTCTACGCTCCTTTCCCGTTTTGAAAAAATTAAACAGTGCACGGTAAAAGTAATTAAGCCGGATCCTCCTATTCCCGGTCATTATGAGTCGGTAGCGGTTGAAATGACGAGGAGAAGATCATAATGGATAACACCGTCTACCTTTCTTTAGGTTCAAATTTAGGAGACCGCGAAGGCTATCTTAGACAAGCAATTGAGTTTTTGAATGACGACTCTAGTATTTCGGTGGAAAGTGTTTCCTCTATTTATGAAACTGATCCAGTCGGATACATCGACCAGCCTCCGTTTTTAAATATGGTAATTAAGCTTCAAACAAGCTATTCTGCCACCCGGCTACTTGCGCTTATCCAAACGATTGAACACCGTTTAAAACGGAAGCGGGAAATTCATTGGGGACCGAGAACAGTTGATCTTGACATTTTGTTGTATAATAGTGAAAGTATCACAACTAAAACTTTGCGCATTCCGCATCCAAGAATGACGGAAAGGGCATTTGTGATGATACCTCTTCGCGAAATTGCTCCGGATGTGACTCTCCCGGGTTGGCAGTTTTCGCTAGACCAAATCCTCAGCGAACTACAGGATAAAGAAGGTGTACGCATATGGAAGAGGAAAAATGGGGACGGCGTATTCGAGCTTTTCGAAAGCTGAAAGGATATACACAGGAAGAGCTTGCTAAAGATTTAGGGATTTCTGTTTCGGTACTTGGTGAAGTGGAACGGGGAAACCGAAAACCGAAAGAAGAATTGATCAAAGAGATTGCAAGCATATTCCAGGTTTCTATAGAAGAATTAATGCCAGAGCAACACGGGAAAGAGGTGAAATTGCATGTTAAAAATTCGTGACATCGAATTGAAAAATCCCGTCGTATTAGCACCAATGGCTGGCGTTTGCAATCCGGCATTTCGCCTGATCGCCAAGGAGTTCGGAGCCGGGCTTGTCTGCGCTGAAATGGTGAGCGACAAAGGGATTCTTTATGAAAACGAAAAATCGTTAAAAATGCTTTACGTCGATGAGCGTGAAAAACCGTTAAGTTTACAAATTTTCGGAGGCGAACGGGAATCATTGGTGGCTGCAGCGAAATATGTAGACAAAAATACGAATGCGGACATTATTGATATTAATATGGGGTGCCCGGTTCCGAAAATTACAAAATGCGATGCGGGAGCAAGATGGCTGCTCAATCCCGATAAAATTTATGAAATGGTTTCGTCTGTCGTTGATGCCGTTGAAAAGCCAGTAACGGTAAAAATGCGTATTGGTTGGGACGAGGATCATATTTTTGCGATTGAAAATGCCCGTGCCGTAGAACGGGCGGGAGGATCGGCGGTCGCTGTTCATGGTCGTACAAGGGTTCAGATGTATGAAGGAAAAGCAAACTGGGATATCATTAAAGAAGTAAAAGAAAACGTATCGATTCCGGTCATTGGTAATGGAGATATCTCTACTCCACAAGATGCAAAACGTGCATTAGATGAATACGGCGTTGACGGTGTCATGATTGGCCGCGCTGCTCTTGGGAACCCGTGGATGTTATACCAGACCGTAAAATATCTCGAGACGGGAGAAGTAACACCTGAGCCTACGGCACGGGAAAAAATTGATATATGCATGCTTCACATGGACCGTCTCATTGATTTAAAAGGAGAAAACGTTGCGGTTCGCGAAATGCGTAAACACGCCGCATGGTATTTAAAAGGACTGCCGAAAACGGCACAAGTTCGCAAAGATGTAAACAACCAAACGACTCGTGATGAGATGAGTAAACTACTTTATCGTTATGTTGACGAACTAGAGGCGAAGCAGCAAGAAGAGGCAGTATAACAACAAACAGCCAGAAACATTTCTGGCTGTTGTTGAATATAATAACATCTTGGTGATTTCATCATGCTTTTCATTTTTAAAATGGAGGGATTACAAATGGCGTTTTCACCGGTGATGCTGACAAATGAAGGAACGAGGAAACTCAAGCAGGAGCTGCAAGATTTATTAAGTGAACAACATTCACAGAAGTTAAAAGAAGAAGAGTCTAACTTCCTTTCCGAGAGAATCGAAGTAATAAAAGAAGTTTTAAACAATGCAATCATTCTTTCAGATGAAAAAGAAGCGGGGGATTCTGTAGAAATAGGAGGAACGATTACGGTTTTAGACTTAGAATATATGGATGAGTATACATATACGATCGTTCACCCTCTAGAAGCGGATCCGCTAAAACATAAGATTGCTCTTGATTCTCCAATAGCAAAGGCTATACTCGGGAAAAGATTATTTGAAAAAGTTGACATCCCCTTACCAGGGGGTGTACTCTCATACAAAATTGTTGATATACAAAACTGCAAAAAGTAGGAGTGGGTTAAATGAGCCAGGAATTGGAATTAAATGATCTACTGCGGGTTCGCAGAGAAAAAATGAACGCCATTCGTGAAAAAGGGATGGATCCGTTTGGTACAAAATTTGTGCGTTCCCATTCAGCAAAAGAAATTGTTGAACAATATGGGGATATGACAAAAGAAGACCTTGCTGAACGCAACATTAGTGTTACGATAGCCGGCCGGATTATGACTAAACGTGGCAAAGGTAAAGCGGGATTTGCACATATTCAAGATCTTACTGGACAAATCCAAATTTATGTCAGAATGGATGCGGTTGGAGAAGAGCAATATGAATTGTTTGATTCGATCGATATTGGAGACATTGTTGGTGTAACGGGAGTTGTTTTTAAAACAAAAGTAGGGGAACTGTCTGTAAAAGCAAGCGATTTTCAGCTGTTAACGAAATCGTTGCGCCCCCTTCCTGATAAATTCCATGGTCTTAAAGATGTAGAACAACGTTACCGCCAGCGCTATGTCGATCTCATTATGAATCCTGAAGTAAAGGATACGTTTATTAGCCGAAGTAAGATTATTCGCGCGATGAGACGGTATTTAGATGATCAAGGCTATTTGGAAGTAGAAACGCCGACGATGCATTCAATTCCTGGCGGAGCGGCGGCACGTCCGTTTATTACCCATCATAATGCGCTTGATATGGACCTTTACATGAGGATCGCCATCGAGCTTCATCTAAAGCGTTTGATTGTTGGCGGATTAGAAAAAGTATATGAAATTGGCCGTGTCTTCCGGAATGAAGGGGTTTCCACACGCCATAACCCGGAATTTACAATGATGGAGCTTTATGAGGCATATGCTGATTTTCACGATATTATGGAACTGACAGAAAATATGATTGCTCATATTGCAAAAGAAGTATATGGATCAACGACTGTTCAATACGGAGAGTATGAAGTCAATCTTGAGCCGAAGTGGAAAAGAGTGCACATGGTTGATGCCGTTAAAGAAGCGACGGGAGTAGACTTCTGGGCACAAATGAGCGATGAAGAAGCCCGGTCTTTAGCGAAGAAACATAATGTGCCTGTAACAGAAAGTATGACATATGGCCATATTGTCAATGAGTTCTTTGAACATTTTGTTGAAGAAACGCTTATCCAACCTACCTTTGTATATGGACATCCAGTGGAAATTTCGCCGCTTGCGAAAAAGAACCCGGATGACCCACGCTTTACAGATCGTTTCGAATTATTTATCGTTGGCCGTGAACATGCAAATGCATTCTCCGAACTTAATGACCCGATCGATCAAAGAGAACGCTTTGAAGAACAGCTAAAAGAACGCGCTCAAGGAAATGATGAAGCCCATTTAATGGATGAAGACTTTGTAGAAGCTTTAGAATATGGAATGCCACCTACTGGAGGACTTGGCATTGGTATTGATCGTCTTGTCATGCTTCTTACAAATTCTCCATCGATCCGTGATGTACTGTTATTCCCGCAAATGCGCCATGCTGATAAGTAATCATCGCAAAACCCATACGTCTCGTATGGGTTTTCAGAGTGTGGGGAAACCTAAGTTTTCGCCACACTTTTTTATTTAGAAGAAATTAATCGACTTCTCACTCCTATTCATTCAGCCGATTTTAAAGATCATTCAACGTAATTTGATCATAATTCAACGGAAATTGATCATAATTCAACCAATTTTAGAATTAATTCAACCGACTTAAGGCATAATTCAACGAATGAAGAAATCAAGTCTATCTGTCTGCTTTTGTCCATTTGAAAGGCTGTTGATTTCTTTCTCGACAGCCTGAAAACCCATACGTCTCGTATGGGTTTTCTTATCCAAAATGAAGAATAAAGTTTTTCTAAAAAAAGTATTGCACACGTTTTTAAAAGGTGGTATATTATTTCTTGTCGCCGGAAATACTACTTAATCGCAAGAACAAATAAGTTTTTTAAAAAAAGTAGTTGACAAGAAAAGCGACAACGTGGTAAGATGACAAAGTCGCCAAAACGAGCGACGGAACAAAAAACATCTTAAAATGTTCTTTGAAAACTAAACAAAAGCCAGGTAAGTCAGGGATAAACCATCCCA